>WRGT01000055.1 GCA_009787025.1 Spirochaetota bacterium | reverse complement strand
CTCTCTCTCTCTCTCTCTCTCTCTCTCTCTCTCTCTCTTATAATAGAAGAAAAGCTGTTTTTCATAAAAACTTTCACCTTTTTAAATAATATAAAATAAATAATGTTATAAAACTTTGCTGCTGAAAGAACCAATGTAAAATTAAACTCTACTTATTAAAGTGTCAATAATTTTTTTGTTTTTTTGTTGAAATATTATAATATGTTTTTTGTGAAAAATTTTCTCTGCCACCTGTAAAATTATCGGTGGCAACGGGCGATTAATAATCGCCCCTACGGTGTGTCAATAATCGTTAAACAATTTAAACAACTATGGGTCAAAGCATACTAATAAAAAAATTAAAAAATTTTTATTTCCCGTAATTTTCCATCGTTATATCTTTATAGGGACAACATTTTGTCGTCCGCAATTAAAGCAGAATCAAAATAAGGGAAAAACGCCATGAAAAATTTACCTGTCCGCAAACCAAATCGTTTGAAAAATTATGATTATTCATCTGCCGGATTATATTTTATAACGATATGTGTTAAAAACAAATATGAAATTTTTGGACACGCCGTAGGGGCGATTACCAATCGCCCGCAATCATCCATCAATCGCCCGCAATTAAAACACAACACGCAATCATCATCCGAACCACCTCAATCATCCCACAGCCATCCACAAAATGAGATGGAAGATAATTTGTATGTTAAATTTTCGGAATATGGCATAATCGTCGATAAGGCAATAAACGAAATTTCTGTCCATTATAAAAATGTCTCTGTTGACAGATATGTCATTATGCCAAATCATATACATCTAATTTTAATAATACAAAATAACGAGGCAGACGGGCGATTAATAACCGCCCCTACAAGTGTGTCAATAATCGTTAAACAATTTAAACAATATGTTTCAAAACAATTAGGATTTTCTCCGTGGCAAAAATCCTACCATGATCACATAATCCGTAACCAAGATGAATATAATCGAATCACAGAATATATAGAAAATAATCCGACAAAATGGATTAGCGATTGTTATTATAAACGCAGATGGAAAAAATAAATACCCAGTCCCATATTTATAGTGCTATATAACGGGAAAGAAGATTTTCCTGCAGAAAAAACCTTAAAACTGTCAACAGCATTTAAAAATAGTGACGAATTAAAAAATAGTGTTGTGGGAAAAATTTCATTGACTTAGAAGTAAAAGTGATAAATATAAATAAAGGATATAATCCAGAACTGATGCGTAAGTGTAAAACCTTATCGGATTATGCATCCTTGATAGAAAAGGTAAGAGAATATGAGGACTATTGTTCTGTAGAGGAAGCGATAAAATTAGCCTCAGAATATTGTATAGCAAATAACATACTCAAAGAATTTTTAGAGAAGAACTTATCGGAGGTAGTAAATATGCTGACAGCAGAATTCGATATGGACAAAGCCTTAGAAGTCGCCCGCTGGGAAGGTAAGGAAGAAGGAATAGAAGAAGGCAAGATGGAAGTCCAGAACTATATATTAGAACTTATAGAGCAAGGATTGAGTCGGGAAGAGATAAAAAAGAAAATAGAGGAAACTAAAACTTTGTCTGAACAGTAGGACAAAACAAGGCTTATAATATATTATGCTAAAAAACGAAAAAACAACAAACTACGACGAAATATTTTCATCAATATTAAGAGAATCTCAACTCTTAAATAAAATAAACAAAATCAAATCTTCGGTAACAGAAAATTCTTTAACAGAAAATTCTTTAACAGAAAATTCTTTGTCTGCCAAATACAGAAGACTTGAAATAGAAGAGATTGACCAGCTCAAAAAACAGAATAATCATGCAGAGAACTGGGAAACTGTCTTTGTTGTAAAAGATTTTTTCACACCGTTTATATCCAACAACCGCTTTTACGGTATATGCTGCTTGGGAAGATTCGCAGGGTCGCATCTTGAAGTTGAAAATAAAATTACTCTGCAATCGGGAATTTATGACAGCATAATCAAAGATTCAATTATTGAAGACGAATCTCTTATATGCAGATGCGGTCTGATAGCGAATTATTTAATATCTTCACATTCGGTACTCTATAACATTAATACATTAACATCCGGCGTAGAAAATATTCTTAACAACATAAACAGCATAACCATTGGTCCTGAAACCGGAGAGCGAGCTATTAAGATATTCCCCGACATAGATATTGATATTGCAGAATATTTACTCACGAAAGGTATAGACCTCATATATAATCAATTTATAGCAGAGTATAAAAATTGTTGTTCCTTGGATATTGGATATATAGGAGAATACTGCCGCATAATAAATACAAATACAATCAGTAACTCATTTATAAATAATATGACTGAAATCTCCGGAGCATTGTCCATATCCGACTCCATCATATTAAGCTCAGAGGATGGAATTACGTCAATCGGCAGCGGCGTTAATATTAGCGAATCTATTATTCAACAGGGATGCAGAGTTGATTCCATAGCCGTAATACATAAATCCGTTTTAATGGAATACTCATCAGCCGAAAAACAGTGTATGATTTCCCAATCGATTATCGGTTCAAACTCTGCAATCGGAGGATGTGAAATAACTTCAAGTCTTGCCGGTCCGTTTACAAGCGCACACCACCACTCATTGCTGATAGCTTGTATATGGCTGAAGGGGAGAGGGAATATAGGCTATGGAGCAAATATCGGCTCAAACCACACATCGCGGCTGCCTGACCAGGAAATATTACCCGGAGAAGGGATGTTCTTTGGGCTTGGCTCAAGCATAAAGTTCCCGGCTGATTACACAATGTCTCCATACACGGTAATATCTACTGATACTACAACTCCGCCTCAAAGAGTAGAATTTCCATTCTCGCTTATCACCGGGCAGACTGCCGCAAGAAGTATCCCGTTATCGTATAATGAATTAATACCTGCATGGATGCTGAGCGACAACATATATGCCGTTATTAGAAATGAAATAAAATATAGAGAGAGAAACAGATCAACAAAAAGTAATATCGACTTTAATATATTCAGACCTGAAATTATAGATATGACGATAATAGCCCGCGACAGATTAAAGAGCGTTTTATTAATTAAAGACATATACACCGAACTTGACATTGAAGGTCTGGGTAAAAACTATGTGACTGAAAATAATAGAATAAAAGGGATAGAAAGTTATACCTTCTATATTCAATTATACGCTCTAAATGAATTATCCCGCCGCATAGAAAGAATACTTTCGGAAAAAAATACCATAGATAATTTCACCATATATGAAGAAGATAATAATAAGCAGTGGTCGCATGCTCTGCAAACTTTATATGATGAACAGTTGAAGGATATCTCTTTAAAAGATAATATGGAAAAACTATTAACCAAGAATAAGATATTTTTATCAGCCCTTTTTTATTCAAAGGATAAAGACAGTATAAGAGGTCATAAAATAATCAATAATTATGCCAAATACCATAAACCGACAGATAAAGACCCTCTGATAATAACTATAAGTGAAAAAATTCAAACCGAACAATCAAGGATTGAACGGATAATCGACAAAATAACAAAACAATAGAGTTATATATTAATATCCTCAACAGATTCGATAATACCGGCAATAACATCCTTATTATACCGCTTCATTAAAAGATTATCAAGAAGATTATAAGAATCATCAATGAGCTTTGCATGAAGTTTCATTGTATCTTCCAATGCGCCGCTGTCCCTTATGCTTTTACGTATAAATTCAACATCCTCTTTTGATTTTTTAAGTTTAAGAAAAAGCTTTATAAATTGTTCTCTTTCCCTGTCCGATAATTTTAGGATTGTATTCTGCACAGGAAGAGTTATCTTTCCTTCAAGAATATCCGAATCATTAGGTTTACCCGTATCCTTTTCTATACCAAAAATTCCAAGCAGATCATCCCTTACCTGAAATGCAATACCCAGAGGTATGGCAAATGATTCGACATTTGCAATCTCTCTCTTATTTTTTCCGCCGCTTAAAATATAACCCATTGTTAATGGATATACCATAGTATAATATGCGGTTTTCATTATACTTACCTGCATGGGCGTATCGCTTTTTGAGTCTATATTTTTCGGCATAGTATTTAACGAATCAAGTATCTGACCCCACGCAGTCTTTTCGTATGTCTGTGAAAAAATTTTTAGAAACCTGTCTTTAATATCATACCGGATTTTAGATTCGCTGATTATCTCAACAGACAGCGAAAAGAGTATATCTGCCGTAACCGAAGCAATATCCTGACCTATCAGCGTATTATTACTAAAAGAAGAGTATCTGTCTCCAAGCTGAATATGAAGCGCCTTTGCTCCGCGCCTCATTTCCGATCTGTCGATTATATCATCCTGTATCAGAAGCAGAGAGTGCATCATCTCTATTACCGCGCCGAGTTTTATAATTTCATGTCTCTTCTTAAAACCAATCCTATAACCATTGTATGAGTTTAATAACAACAGGGGTCTTATTCTCTTCCCGTCACGAATACAATACTCCTTAAGAAACTGTAATATCTCCTTCATAAAGTCCAAATCTGCGGAAAATATCTTTTCATCAAAAAAACCGTTTATAAATGCGTCAATATCAGGGATAATCTCTCCCGAAAAATCTCTTAATATGTCTCTGTAACTACCCCTGTTTTTATTAAACATAAAATATACCTGAACTTTAATTTTTTATTTATCGTCGGAGCTGTCTGATAAGTAACAGGAGTAAACGATAAGTACATTATTATGTCATTGCGAGCGCATCAATCATGTTCAGTATAAATTGAATAACCTGCGCGTGGCAATCCGGAGCCTTAATTTATCCTACTGGATCGCCATGCCGAGTTTACATTGTTTTATCGGGTAAACTTAAAACAGGTTTCGCGATGACGCAGGTATGTAACTAATAGCGCTAAGCCCGACATGTTATTTGACTTTTACGCCAATGACATAAAAAATCAGAAGATTGAAAAGAGTAACAGTAAAACTGCTGCAAGCAATACAAGAAAAATCGCTGTAAGAATATATATAGTCATTTTGTTTTTCTTGGAAGCTTTCTCTTCATTTGCAAACTGCATACCATAATAAGTAGAATCCATAGCGACCTTAATGAAATTCTCCTCTTCAACTATTTTTACATATATCCCCTTTGCTACAATAGCATGAATTTTAAAATCAGTAGTATGACTTATTGACACAATACGACCTACAATGGGCTTTGCAGTCCTATTCTCCTCGTTATATGCATTAAATGCTTTAAGCAGCTCAATAGCCTTCTCCCCTTTATCAATTACGCTGATCATCACTTTATCGCCGATTATAAGCTCTGAAATATCCTTCCCTTTTATTGGAGACAAAATCAAAGCTCCTCTTACTAAAAGCCTTACGTCTTTTCCTGCTAAAGGATCATCGGAATCATCTATTGCCTCAACATTCACATCTTCTTTTTTATTTTTTATTTTTAAATTTGTTATTTTTGTACTTGTTATGGATTGCAGCTCCATGGAAAGAGAACTAATCTTTTCATAATCCACTGAAAATGTAACATTCTGATAGCCTGTTACATCGGAAAAAAACTTCTGAAAATTATGACTTACGGCAATCCCATTATCCTGATCTATCAATTGTGAGAATTGATCAATCTCTTGCATATTCAAAGACTTTGCCAATGCCTCATTTACCTTTGCAGTCATTACCTCATCAAAATCGCCTTTTTTAGCTGTATCTACAAGACGATCTTCAAAATTACGCCAAGTCTGAGTAGTCTTAATATCTGCGATTTCAAAAGAACGAGATATAATTGAATATATGTTTTCAACTCGGAGATTTGGAATATTCAAAAAGATAATAAATGCGCCATAAACGCTGGAAGAGCTAAATTTCGCCTTTATTAAGAAAAGATCTAAATAAGTGCCATTAATCATTTTTTTAGCTTTCTCGTCATCGCCGGATGTATAATATAGGGCGATCTGAAGTCTTTTTGTCTGTTCCGACAGATTACTTGCAGCTGATTCAAGATCAATGGGCATATAGCGATCCTATATTTTTAATATATTTAATTATCCTAAAATAAATCTTCTATTAATTAACCGGTTTTAAGAATATAATATTTTGTCCATATCAATAAAAAATACAACAAGAACCATATAACTCTCATGCTATAATTCACAAAACATCATCAACAATAGGCATAGTAAGCCTGATTGTGAGAATATCATTATGTAATTTCTATTGTCAAGAGCAAATTATATACATAATCAAATTATATACATAATAGACAAATTTATCTTGAAATAATAATTAAATAAAATAAAAAAGCTAAAAAAGCTGGTGTAACTTAATTATTATTGATTATCTCATAATTATTACATTTATATATACTATTATATATACTATGATCAAATAACTCAATTAAAAGAGGAAACAGGCGTTGACTCAATCTGAAACAAAATATTTTTTGATAAAACCGGATGATTATCTTGAAGCATTAAGATCAAAAGGCGACTTTTTCATTCAATTTAAAAGATTTACAGAGGATGTAGAGTCCCAATTGATTAAAATGATACATAGATTTCTGGAAAACTATGATTTAATATACTATAAAGACACTGTTACCGCAATAATTAAGGAATTAGTAAATAATGCAGTAAAGGCAAACCTTAAAAGGCTATATTTTGAGTCTTTAGAACTGGATATTAACAATACAAACGATTACCGTAAAGGAATGAATAGTTTTAAAGATGATGTCTTCCAAAAAGAAAATGAGATAATAAAATCTATTCAAATGTCAAAGTATATGGTACGGGTAAAATTTGGTCTTATTAAAGACAATTTAACTATAAGTGTAATAAATAACAGTCAAATTTTAGAATCGGAGTTAAATAAAATTAAATCACGAGTTACAAAGGCTTATAGATACAAAAATATTCCGGAAGCATTTACAGATGTTCTTGACGATTCAGAGGGCGCAGGACTCGGACTTATTATTTCATTAATGCTGATAAAAAATTCAGGTTTCCCAAAAAACTCTTTTACAGTGAGCAGAAATAACGCTTTAACATCTATTAACCTCAGCATACCAAATAAAGTATTGCCTCAAGAGGCATATCTTGAGATTACTGAAAATATTTTAAAGGAAATAGAAGAAATACCGGCACTGCCGGACAATATAAATGAAATCAGGGCACTCGTAAGAGATCCGAAGAGTGAAATCAGCGATATAGCAAAAGCAATTTCGCGAGATCCCGGGTTAACAGCATCAATAATGAAACTTGCAAACTCTGCAGGATATATAACATCGAAAAGATTGGAAACAATTGATGAAGCGATAAAAATAATAGGAATAAAAGGGACTAATACTCTGCTGATAGCAACAGGGGCGCAGAAAGCTTTAGAGTCAAAATATGAAAAATATGAAAATCTTTGGATTGATTCATACAAGCGGGCATTCTATGCGCAATTAATAACAAGAAAAATTCATGGCAGCTCAAAACTTGCAGATCAAGCCTATATTTCAGCGCTTCTTGCCGATATAGGGAAAATTATCATGATGGCTCTGCAAACAGATACAATAAAAAAAATAAAAGAGATAAATGGACTCAAAAATGTGCTGGATATTGATCTTCTTGAAGAGATAAGCCTTGGAATAAGCCATAGCCAGCTTGGAGCTTTAGTTTGTAAAAAATGGAATTTTAATGAATCGCTAACTAAAACTATAGAACTGCATCACAGGCCTCATAGAGCAGAACCTGAATTCCAAAATTTAATATTTATTGTTTATCTTGCAGATGTAATGGTTGAGATAGAGCATAATAACTATAAATTTGAAATTGCCGATGATGAGGTATTAAAATTTTTTAAACTTAATGACAAAAAAAAGTTTGAAGAATACCATACGTCTTTAAAGAATAATTATAATGCGACAGTAGAATTTTAATAAAAGATAATAAAAAGATATTTAATGAATTTATCTTGAGTGATATAAGACATTCATTACTTATGAATAAATTAATGATTTAAGATAATATTATTGTTCCATTGTCTTTATTCTTGCCGATAATTATAAACAGTTTATGTTTATAAAAAAACTGAGGTTTAAATGTATTTTCAAACTATAATTTCAAAGCTGCATGAATATTGGTCAAATCAAGGGTGTATCATTATTCAAGGGTATGATCAGGAAGTCGGAGCCGGAACATTTAATCCTGCTACTTTTCTAAAAGCGCTTGGACCGGAACCATGGAATGTAGCCTATGTCGAACCCTCTAAAAGACCAACAGACGGACGCTATGGAGACAATCCCAACAGACTTCAGCAGCACTATCAATATCAGGTTATTATGAAACCGTCACCTGTAAATATTCAGGATCTATACCTAAAATCTTTAGAATATCTTGGAATAAACCTTAAAGAGCATGACCTGAGATTTGTTGAAGACGATTGGGAATCACCGACACTTGGCGCAGCAGGTTTAGGCTGGGAAGTATGGCTTGACGGCATGGAGGTGACGCAATTTACATATTTCCAGCAGTGCGGAAGTATTGATCTTGATCCTGTCTCTGTTGAACTTACTTACGGGCTTGAAAGAATATGTACATATATCCAGGGTGTTGACAGTGTGTATGATATTTCATGGAATGAACGATTTACATATAGAGATATTCATCACATGAGCGAATTTGAATACTCTCATTATAATTTTAATATTGCTAATACGGATATGTATTTTAAACTATTTGATATGTATGAAAAGGAATGTCTTTCTATTCTTGAATATGAAAAATGTAAGATTGTACTCCCTGCGTATGATTTTGTATTAAAATGTTCTCATACATTTAATATGTTAGATGCCAGAGGCGCTATTTCGGTAACCGAGCGCACAGGCTATATTGCCAGAGTAAGAAATATTGCGCGAAAATGCGCTGAAAGATATGTGGAGATTAGAAACGAGATGGGTTATCCGATGCTAAATAAAGAGGGACAGAAAGTTTAATGAAACAATCATTTAAAATGCTTGATGAATTTTTAAATAGATATGATAAATTCATCATTTCAACTCATGAAAGTCCTGATGCTGACGGTCTTGGGTGTGAGATAGCCTTTTTAGATTTTCTAAAACAGATGGGGAAAAAGGGAATAATCTTAAATTCCGACCCAACACCGGAAATATGCAGATTTCTTGATATTGATAATGAAATAACTATATTTACGAATGAATCACAACTTCCGGATGATATTGAAAAATATGCCCTGTTTATTCTGGATACCAATGATTATACCAATATAGGCTCTATACATAAATACTTGGACGGACGAGTAAAGGAAAAATTTTTCATTGATCACCATAAAGGGAGTGATCAAGATATGATAGATATAAACTTCGTTCAAGCAGAAGTAGCTTCAGCTTCAGAGATAATTTACTCAATAATTAAGTATTACAAAAAAGAACTGAACTTTAAAACAGCTCAAGCTTTATATACAGGTATTGTCTTTGACACCGGTTCATTCAGATATCCTAAAACTACATTAGAGACATTTATGACAGCATCCCATCTCGTGAGTAAAGGAGTTGACCCTTTTAAAGTTTATGAACATCTGTATGAAAGCAACTCTCTCTCCAGCCTGCAATTAAGAGGAAAAATTCTATCCTCAATGGAGATATTAGAAGACGGCAAGATGATCTCTATGAAACTTACACCGGAGATGGTTAAAGATACAAAGGGTTCATTTTCGGAAGGTGAAGCCACCATAAATGCTCCTTTCACAGTTAAAGGAGTTATTGCAAGTCTTTTAATAAAACAGGATATTGAAGGACCTGTAAAGATAAGTATGAGAACCAAAGGCGATCTTGATGTTGCAGAGATTGCAATGAAAAATAACGGCGGCGGACATAAAAATGCAGCAGGATATAAATCTAAACTGTCATTTGATGATGCCTATGCAAAAGCTGTAGAAGATATGAAAACTCTTTTTAAAAAACACTTCTAAAATCAATTTTTGCTTCAACTCTTGCCCATGGTGATGATACTGCAAGAGATGCTGCATAGCTTGCCATTTTTCCTGATAACTCAATATTCCTGTTAGACGTTATCCCATAAAGAAAACCTGCCGCATACATATCTCCTGCTCCGTTTGTATTAACGACATCAGCTTTAACAACATCAATTTTAATTACTTTTCCGTCTGATTTAATTAAGCTCCCTTTTGGACCTAATTTTACAACTGCAATCAAAGAATGTTTTGACAGCATGTCAAGGGCTTCTCTCTCTTTAAAGCCTGTAAATGCTAAAGCCTCCTCTTCATTTGCAAAAACTATGTCTGCAAAATTTTCAACAACGTCACTGAAAATATCTTTTATCCTCAACACAAGCGCAGGATCCGAAAGATCTATTGATATTAATACGCCCTTATCTTTAGCCTTTTTCATAGCTCTATAGCAAACTTCCCTTAGATTGTCCGGCTCAAATAGATATCCTTCAAGGTGAAGGATAGAGCTGTCTAAAATAATTGATAAATCTATATCGTCTGCATACAACAGGGTAGCTGCGCCTAAATGAGTCGCAAATGTTCTCTCCAAATCAGGTGTAATAAAAGTAATTGCATGTCCTGTAATCCCTTCTCCTCTTCTGATAAATGAAGTGATACCGGCTTCAAAAGTTTTATCTATATAAATTGTTCCATATTCATCAGAGGCTACACTTCCTATAAAAGATGTATTTCCTCCCATCATGGAAACTCCGGCAATTGTATTTGCACAACTCCCGCCCGGAGCTGCATATACCTTCATGTTATTTATAAGCTGCAAAATTTCTCTGCTCTGCTTTGCATCTATAAGATGCATATTACCCTTTTTCAGTCCCAGACTTTCTATAAAATTATCATCTACTTCAACAATAAGATCAAGCAGAGCCGAACCAATTCCTGTTACATCATAAATCCTTCTTTTTAATCTCATTACATAAACCTCAATTATTACAAAACATCTATATATTACAGAACATCTATAGGTCCATCAAGTTCACCGCGTATAAATTGTCTTGTATATGGATCCGATTCCTTGAAAAATTCACTTGATTCCATATATGATACAAACCTTCCGGCATACAACAGACCAACCTTATCAGCAATTTTTTTTGCAACCTTTAAATCATTAGTAGCGACAATTGAGGTGCTGTTTAAAGAATTTTTTATTTCAATTATCAAATCGGTTATAGAATCTGTAAGAATAGGATCAAGCCCTGCCGTAGGATCGTCATAGAGTATTACTGTTGGATTCATGCAAACAGCTCTGGCAAGCCCTGCCCTTTTCTGCATCCCGCCTGAAAGTTCAGACGGGAGCTTTTCCTCTGCTCCCTTTAATCCGACACGTTGAATAGAGGCTAATACCCTCTGAACCACTTCATCCTCGATTATACCCATTCTCCTTAGTCCAAAAGCCGTATTGTCAAAAATATTAAGCGAATCAAAGAGACCTCCCTTTTGAAAAACATATGATACAACGCAAGCGGAGTCACCATGCTTAAAAGATTTACCCCTTTGTCTAAAGAGTTCATTTATATCTATTCCATCAATTTCAATTTCACCTTTATATTCATCAATCAACCCTGATAAAGATTTAAGGAGTACGGATTTACCTGAACCATTCTTCCCCATAACGACAAGTGTCTCACCACGTTTTACGTGAAATGAAATATTATTAATAATAACACTATCTTCAAATGAGACTGAAAGATTTTTGACATTAATCATTATAATTCCACAATATTTAATTCTTAAAAAAATTTTACTTAACGGCATTATACATTATTAAAAATATCAAGACCTAAATATTATTAATATTGCCTGTTGCGATTATCAGATATAGAATATAACATATTAAGGTAGGATATATATCTCTCTTCATGAATTATCTTTTTCTCAACTAATCGCTTTACTTCACAATCCGGCTCATGGTCGTGCAAGCATGGTCTAAATCTGCACTTCTCCGAAGCAGCCTTAAAATCATCGAAATAACTGCCGAGTTCCGATTTGTCAATATCAACAAGACCAAATTCCCTGACACCGGGCGTATCAATTAATTCAGTCCCATCATCAGCTCTGACCATTTGTACATTTGTTGTAGTATGCCTGCCCTTTCCGGAACTCTCAGATACATCATCTACCCTAAACTCAACTTCCGGATATATTCTATTGAATATTGATGATTTGCCTACACCCGAATAGCCAATCAAAAGAGATCTATTTTTAGCTATCTTTTTTTTAAGCCTATCCACACCATCACCTGTTAAGGCGCTTAAAAATATTATATCTATATTTACTCCTTTATAATATGAACGAATATACTGAGATTCATTCTTCTTCATTAAATCTAATTTATTTATGCACACAAGTACCGGAATTTTACTTCTTCTGCTGCGAATAATAATCCTGTCAACAAATCTTAAATTTAATTTCGGATTTCTAAAAGACTGTACGGCTATAACCTGATCAAGATTACAGGCAATAATATCCTCCCTTGACCTGACACCGTCTTTGCGTGTAAATGTATTTTTTCTCTCCTTGATAGATTCAATAATGCCGAGCCCATCATTATTTATTAAAAAATCAACAGTATCGCCAACAGCAACAGGATTTGAATAATTAATTTTATCTGTTTTTATTTTACCGCGAAGGACCGAATTTATCTCAGATCCGTTATATAAAACAGTATAAAATCTTCCAAAAACTTTTATAATTATTCCAGTCATTTTTCCTCAAAAAAAATTAAAGTTTTTTTAAGATTAATCCGATAAAATGAACATAAGTATTAATATGATAATACCCTCCTGTTCTTATCATATTACTAACTTTACACTGCAAAAAAGAGAAGGCAGAATAGCCGCCCAGCTATTCTGCTTTCTACATTAATCTCACTTAACAGGGATTTTATCAAAAATCAAAGGAACAAATTCATGGATATCACCCGTAAGTCCGCCAATAGCTCCATAGCCGATTACAGTGAATTTTACTCGATAAACCATCCCTTCATGAATATTAATCAAATTTTTAGATAGCCGCTTCTTTTTAGCTTTTCCCGAGATGTCAAATTCTATGTCAATATTTTCAGTATCATAGAATACTATTTTTTCAAATATCTTATCTACATATTTTAACTTTAAATTAATCGCTATTGTTCTGTTTTTATAATTGTCAATATCGCCAATTATAGATGATATTACAGTATTATCACCATCAGAATAGCATGATGCTGCCTGATAAAAAATAAGTAAAATCGTTATTAGTAATCTTTTCATCAATACCTTAGAATTATAATAAAGTATTGTAATTGATTATCTATTGTCAATGATAATTATTTTATTTTCGGGGTGATGATGGAAACACATGGTTCGTATGGACGGCATTTGATCGTTGACGAGCAACAATGACCATTAGGCAAAATTTTTTATACGGTCAATCCAATAAATTTTTCCCATAATAAAAAATTTCCTTGTGTTTTATAAATAAATATAGAAAAATTTTTTTAAATTTTAATAATAAAAAATATGAATCAATGTTTACTTCTTGTATTTATCCTTACAGTGATTATGAATATAGATAAAGAAAATATTATGAAAGCACAGCGCTTAAAAATGGTAAATGATCACCTTATTGCAAGAGGGATTAAAGACAGGCGTGTCTTGGAAATAATGGGGAATATACAAAGGGAAAAATTTATACCTTCAAAATATATTTTTGACTCTTACGGAGACCATCCGGTCCCAATTGGTCATAATCAGACAATTTCGCAACCTTATATTGTAGCATTGATGAGTGAGCTATGCGAATTTAGCGGCGATGAAAAAGTTTTAGAGATTGGAAGCGGTTCAGGTTATCAAGCTGCAATTCTTTCAGCTCTTTCAAATAGAGTTTTTAGTATTGAAAGAATTAAACCTTTAGCTGAAAATGCAAAAAATATACTTAAAGAGCTTGGGTGTGACAATGTTACTGTCATTCATGATGACGGCTATAACGGATTTATTGAAGAAGCGCCGTTTGATATAATCATGTTGACGGCAGCTCCGGAGACAATACCTGTAGCGCTTATAGATCAATTAGCGGATGGAGGAAGACTTATAGCTCCGGTTGGGAATAGGACTCAACAGCTAATTAGATTAAAAAAGGTATCCGGAGAAATAATAAGCGAAACTATAACATACGTAACCTTTGTACCAATGATTAAAGGATGCAGTATTAATGATTAAATGGTTTAATTATTAATTGACAAAATTTAAAGAATTGAAAATTTTTAACTAGTTATTATCAAAATTTTAAATATAAGGTATATTGTCTCTTGTACAATAAAAATGCAAAATACCCGTTTCTTAATGAAAAGTTAATTAAAGAAGCTCATATTGAAGATATATTGTCTGAAATTGAAGCAAGGCAGACGATTTGGTTAAAAAATGATTCAATTGAACTTGCAACTGCTGAAAATCTTAACGAATCAAGAAATATAAAGCTTCCTCTCACTCAAAAGCGCTTGATGAACATTCAATATCTTATTGATTTGCTTATAAAAAATCATCCAATGGAAATCAGACCTGTATTTTCATACAAGTTTTCTGTAAATCCGACAAATAATAATCCAAAAATTGAAGAAAAAGCAGAATATACTTTCATGATGAAAGACGCTCAATATAACCAGCTTCAGATTGGAAGAGACAGAGAATCAACAAAAAGTCTTAATGAATTGCTTAAAAGTTTCAGACTTTTTAGTCTTACAAGATTGCTAGGAAAGTCTCAAAATAAAAATCATTTAGCGCATCTAATTAAAAGCCAGCTTGGAACTAATATCTTTACATTAAAAAATTTCTCTATAGATAAAAATGGTGTTGTAATTGAAGAAGATTACTGCTTCCATAGAGATAACTATGATGCTGTAAAATCAAGACTCGATATTGATGAGATAAAAAAAATTATATCATTTAATGAGCAGATTATTAATAGGCGTCTTAAAAACTACGGCATACTTAATTCGTATGTAAATGATTACAGAGATAATAAATTAGACTATATATTGAGTATACTTACAGATCATCTCACCCAATCTTTTGATAAAAACGATGAAATAAAGGTAAAAAATTTTAAAAGTCTAAGAGAATGTATTCTTAGAGTAGATAAACTTTTAGACCCTGCTACTATGCTTAACAGCGAAATATCAAATTATCTAAAAGAAAAATTTATAACAACTGATAGTGATATAATATCTCTCTTTCCGGATATGACTATTGAATCGCTAAACAAATGGGAATCAGAAAAAAAATCTTCCTGTAAACTAATTACTCATAATTATAATAATATTAAGTATCTTATTGATCCTGAACAATTTATTGATAAATATGAACCATTAATAAACTCAATTGTTCAGCATATTGAATCGCCAAAAGCAGACGAAATTAATTATGATAATAATATTTCTACTGCCGACCTGCTTACAGATGCCGGGAAAGGACTGTTAGAAAATGATCCGAATGTGCAAAAAATTTTTAATGGTACGGAGAATGTAGAAAAACTAAAAAGCTTAGTATATAAATATCTATATCATAAAAAACGCCTTAAGGCAATGTATGATGCTGATAATTATTCCGAAAAAAAGGGATTATTCTCTTCTATAAAAAAGATAATATATTCAATAATAATGTTTTTTAAAGGCAGAGAACAAGATCAACATAATAATACAAAAAAATCATATAAAACAGAAAAATCTAATATAGAGATATCTAAGGAGACCATAAATATCTATGAAGAGATATCATTGAGTAATTCACTCCTGTTGCCAATTTCGGATTTTATAGAGATCAAACCGGATAATGAAAAAATGATCGAAAGATTAATTGCCGATTTGCGTAATACCAAGCTAAAAATTGTTATTCCAATATACAATGCAAGGAAAAATTTATATCCCAAAAGAAGTAAAAAATATCTCATATCCGATATTGAGTATTTATTGGTAGATCCCGAATTTGCAATCTCACCAGAGAGCATATACGGTTATATAGATTCAATAACAGGATTGCAATTAAAAGAGGATACCTTAACCGGCAGCGCCCTGTTCTCCATTGAGAAATACCTGTTATCAATATACAGACGGAATAAGGCAAAGAAGAAAAGAAGAAAAAAAAGCAGTAATAAATAGCCCTATTCCGGCATACCCATGCTGCAGCCAGAGCAACCCTGACATGCCGGCGGCGTTTCCGAAGCCTGCTTATCATTTTTTGCCTTATAGTCATTAACATAAAAGCCAGATCCTTTAAAAATAAGCCCGGCAGAATTATAGATTTTACGAACAGACTTACCGCACTTGCTGCATTTACTAATTGGGGCGTCATTCATGGATTGAAATACTTCAAACCTTTGTTTACATTCAAGACACTCATACTCGTAAGTGGGCATTTTAGTCACCTCAATTTTATTTCATCTAAAATACGTATTATTTTAATCGGAAATACAAAAATCTATCTTATATGGATTAAGTCAATAAAAAATTACTGTAAAATCTGAGGATTTTCAATATCTGCAAACCTGTAATCAATATCAGTTATAAAATATTTCTCTTTTAAATAGAATATATTCTCCCTTTTCATACCTATATACTCCTCTTTCATCTTAGCAGGAATCATAAGAGAGATTAAATCACAGTTCTTATTCTTTTTAACACTCTCCTCTATTACCTCTTCCAAAATTCTCCTTCTGTATCTTGATTTTACCATAAAGCCGAACGCTTCATGATATGGTCCTGCAATTATATCTCCATTGTTTAGATCCATCGGATGAAGCCCCATGCGGATAATATTTATCCCCTTCTCTGTCAAAATGCCGTATATCTCTGCGCAGAGTTCAACTGCTTCTTCAAGAGTCACAGGAATAAAACTCTTCTCATTGAACAATTTTTCAAGCTGAGTATCTTTTAGCACGACCGTTGGGTATATTCTAACATCATCAGGATACAGTTCGACAGTTTTTATTGTTGATTGAATGGAGCTTGTATATGAATCTTCAGGGAGTCCCGGCATAAGTTGTATTCCCACTCTAAAACCGCTTGACCTTAATAAATAAAATGCATTTATAGAATCTTTTGAACTATGACCACGACCTGCAGCTTTAAGTACCTTATCGGAAAATGATTGCACGCCCAGTTCTACAGTCTCAACATGATTTTCTTTAAGAATTTCAAGCTTACCCTTATCAATATAATCAGGTCTGGTTGATATTCTGACTGAGTCAATTAATCCGCTCTCTACATAGGGACTAACAGCCAAAAAATATCTCTTTTGCTCATTAAGAGAAAGACCAGTAAAGCTTCCTCCGAAAAATCCGATCTCAATTTTTTCAGCTCTATCTATTGCAGTAGAGAGATATTTCTCAATCGTCTTTGTAATAGATTCGGAGGTTACTTTTTCAACAGCGCCTGTAACTCTCCATTGGTTGCAAAATACGCAGCGGTTTGCGCATCCTTCATGAGGAATAAAAATCGGTATGGTAATACGCTTCTTTGCCATTATTTTATTCTCATAGTCCGCTTATATCAAATTTCCAGTATGGACCCTCTCTGATAAAATCCAGTTCTATGCCGCTCTCCACTTTAATAACAGCGCTGCTTCCATAAATATCAACTGATATTGGTTTCTCCAGAAAATATCTTCCAAGCTTTATATTTGTATGATCTGAAAAAAAATAGAGATAAACAGCATCAACCGGTTTTAGATTCTTTAACTTATCCTGAGTATAACCATAATTATCCGACAATATTAAGAGTTGATCATTCCTCATATCCCGTATAAACTGATTGAGTCTTTGTGTTTTTTCCAAACTTGCTTTTGACAAACAACTAACTATCTTTTCTGAATCTTTCATTTCAACTGCATGCTTAACAGCTTTAAATGAATCAATAGGAGTTAACGGTTTTCCGCCGGAACAACAAACTAAAAACAAAAATATCAGTACACTACTCATTTTCAATATATACATAAAAACCCGCTATCATCTTTATCGATTATCATATTATCAATAAGTCTTGTGCTACCCCAAAAGGCTGCAACTGCTACAATACTTTTCTCTTCTATAGTATTGATATGGCTTAAATCGCTATACCCTACTATTGATATATAATCAATCTTATCAGGACTGCCGCTCTCTATGATAGACTGCATAGTATTAGTTATATCTTTAACGTCAACATATCCCGAATCTATCATTTTTTTACACTCATTAAGACTCTTGTTTAGGACCAGAGCATCGCTTCTATGTTTTTCACTTAAATGTTTATTCCTTGAACTCATTGCAAGACCGCTGCTCTCTCTTACAATCGGGGCTATAATAATATGTATTGGAAAATTTAAGTCATACACCATCTTTTCAATAGTCACCGCCTGCTGAATATCCTTTTGTCCAAAAACCGCAACATCAGGCTGTACAATATTAAAGAGTTTGCTCACAACAGTAAAGACTCCCTCAAAATGTCCGGGTCTGTGAGCGCCGCAGAGATTACCTGTAAGTATGCCGACATTAACAGTTGTTAAATTATTTTGATACATCTCGCTGTCATCAGGAATAAAAAGAAGATCAACACCGCCGGAATCGGCTGCTATGATATCCTGCTCAATATCTTTAGGGTATTTATTAAAATCGTTAATGTCATTAAACTGGAGTTTATTTACAAATATACTCATTACAATAAAATCGGAATTTTCTTTTGCAATAGATACAAGGCTAATATGTCCTTTATGAAGATATCCCATTGTTGGAACAAGTCCTATCCTCTTACCTGCTATTTTAGATTTTCTTATTTCAGCCCTGACTTCATCAATAGAATGTACAATCTTCATATCTTCACTCATAAAGAAATAATTAAATTCGTTAACTATTTTGTTATTTAAAATTATAATTCAAGATATTTTTAGAAATAAATGAAAAAATGATTGTTTATATAATTAAATATTGTTTATTGTAACAATTCGGCAGTAATATGGAATATCTATTATAATATTCGCAATATTTAAATTAAAAAATGTATATAAAATATTTAATAATTTTAAGAGTTGTTAAAGAATATGCAGACTACAAATAAATCATTGATTCTAACAGAGTATGCAAATCTTCTACCGTTATTTTTAGATACGCTTAAAACAGTGAAAATAGAAAAATATGAAGGAGACAGCCCTCTCTCGACCCTTGAGGCTCTGAAAAATAAAATAAATGAAGATGGCAACTTATCTTTTATCAGAAAAGAGATTTTATCTTTTATTAAAAATTACGGCTCGCCGTTTATTATAATTGATATGCTTATAAACCTAAATCCGGAGAAGAATGAAGAGAGGACTAAAATCCTTAAAACATTTTTACTGTCATATATTCTTATTATGGAGAGTAAAGAGTTTGAAGATATTTCATGCAATATGCTGATTCTTATTGATAAAAAAAATTATGAACGTCTAAATCCCACTTATGCAAAACCCCAAAATATACTGGGTATATTAAAAACAAATGATGAAAGGATTAATAAAATAATTAATAATTATATGACCGATCAAAAAAAATTTTTGAATAATTTCAATATGCTGTTCCTAAATGCGGAAAAAGACCCTTCGCTAATTAAATCTGAACTTATACTCTTTAGTAATATGGTTAAATCAAAAGACCTTTCATTAAATAAACAATCTGAAAAAAAAGACCAATCTATCGGACCAAAGACTTCCGTTGCGCAAGCCGCTGATGTAATAATACGTTTAGGAAACATGCTTTATAAAAACAGTGAAGCTCCGATTGAATATGATGAAAATCTAAATTTATCGGAAAAAGAAATATACATTTCAGGAAATTTCACAAGTTATACACGCCTTGACGTAATTAAAAGATTGCTGGAGTTAATGAGGAGAGAATTTGAAAATGATTTTGACTTTAAGAAGGAGAACTCAATCATTATCAATATACCTAAAGATAGCGAAATAGATTCAACTATACCGACTACAATTGCGCAATTGCTGTCAAAAGAGCTTCATTCATACAAGGATATTAGAATTAAAATCCCTATGACAACATACAAGGAGATACAAAAAGCAGCCGGATTTACTATGATACAGAAAAACATTATAATTGCTAATTCTTAATCTATCAGAAACAAGGAGCGCATATAAATAAAAGGCACACAGACGGCGCAGATTAGTCAGGATTTTTGCTTTATAAAATCACTCGAAGATAATTTCCCATCATCAAACATTCCGAATAATTCATTGACATCCGGATTATTTTTAATGGGGGATAATATCACATTTCCATTTTCTTCAAAAACTCTTATTTTTTCAGATTGAATATAGGAAAATATTGGTTCAGGCAATATTTTCCTATCAATTACTAAGGTTTTCATATTACTCCTCCATGATTTTACATTATATATTACTTCCAATATTTTTCAACTATTTTATAGTATATGATATGGCGTGAATACAAATAATAATTGCAAATCTATCAATTATACTGCACAAATGAATATCTGACAGAATCAAATCCAACTAATTGACTTATGTCATTAATAAAATCGTCAGATGGAAATATATTAAATGTCGAGTGAGCCTTAATAGTCGTTGTTTCATTCTGATCCTTAACATGAAAATAGACAGGACAATCACCCTTATGTTTTTCAATTACCTCTTTCATCTTGACAACTACATCGTCATCAATATTAAGCGGATCTAATTTAATATGAATTGCAGATGCGGCATTCCGTCTTACATCTTTTATAGATTTAAGGCTGCTTGGTATTATTTTTTTAGGTCTGTCGCCGTCCATCTCAACCCTCCCTGTAACCATGACAGGTTCATTGCTGTAGATGAGAGATTTGAATTTTTCAAAGACATTAGAAAAAATTAAAATCTCTACGGAAGCCTCAAGGTCTTCAAACAGACCGGCTGCATATATCTTACCGTTTTTTTGAGACACCTTTGTTGTTATATTGCTTATTATTCCTACAACAGAGATTTCATTAGAGCTGTTATCTTTACATATCTCAGAAAGTGTGTATGAAGGGAATGAATTTATCTCTTTTTCAAATTTTGCAAGCGGGTGTCCTGAAACATATAATCCAAGCGCCTCTTTTTCAAAGTTCAATTTTACTTTACCTTCCCATTCAGGTTCGGACGGCAGGTCTAACCGGCTCATACTGTTGCCGGAAGATATATCAGAGCCGAAAAGGTCGCCCTGCCCGGATTCAATATCCTGCTGAGATTTCCGTGCAAAATCAATAATATAATCAACCGACTTAAACAACTGCGCACGATTCCCATGTATTTCATCAAACGATCCGGATTTTATTAAAGCCTCTAATACCCCCTTATTTATAATTGACAAATCAATATTTTCAAAAAACTCTTTAAGAGTTCTAAATCCCCCCAGCCTCTTTCTTATATCAATAATATTCTCAATGGCTTTTTCTCCAAGTCCCTTAATCGCTCCAAAACCAAATCTCAAGTTTTTCCCTTCTATTGAAAAATCATAATAGCTATTATTAATAGAGGGCGGCAGAACCTTAATCCCATGCTCTCTTGCATCATTAACGTATTGTACTACGTCCTCCTGTTTATCTAATGCAGCAGAAAGCAGCGCTGCCATATACTGCAATCTATAGTGAGCTTTTAAATAAGCTGTTTGGTAAGTTACTAATGCGTATGCTGCAGAGTGCGATTTATTAAATCCATATTTGCCAAACTTCTTTATCATATCATACAACTCTATTGCAATCTTCTCATCTATTTTATTTTTTTCAGCGCCGTCTAAAAATTTTGTTTCAAGATTATCTATAATCTCCATCTCTTTTTTACCCATTGCCTTTCTGAGCTTATCAGCCTCAGGAAGCGTAAAACCTCCGATTACCTGAGAAATGAGCATTACCTGTTCCTGATATACGACAACGCCAAGCGTCTCTTTGAGAACAGGTTCAAGCGATGGATGCAGATATTTTACTAAAGCAGGTTTCTTTTTTCTCTCGATGAAATCATCAATCATGCCTGACTCTATAGGTCCGGGTCTATACAATGCCTCAATAGCTATAATATCCTCAAATTCTTTAGGACCAAATCTCCTGAGAATATTCTTCATACCCGAACTTTCAAGCTGAAATACGCCGTTTGTATCAACATTCTGAAGCAGCCTGTATGTCTCCTTATCGTCAAGGGGAACATTATCTATATCCATTACATCGCCGGTTGTCGCCTTTATAAGTTTAATACATTTATCAATTATAGTCAGGTTTCTGAGTCCAAGAAAATCCATCTTGACAAGACCTGCCTTTTCCAATGTATGCTTATCATATTGAGAGGATATACTGCCATCCTTATCCTTGTACAGCGGGACATAGTCCGTCAGAGGCCCTTTTGAGATAACAACGCCTGCCGCATGTTTGCCTGCAGATCTTGCCAGTCCCTCTAACCTTAAAGATATATCAAATAATTTCCCTCCCTCTTCCTTTTCTAATTCCTTTTTAAGTTCATTAGATGATTCAATGGATTTTTTTAACGATTCCCCATCAATGAATTTGCTTATGGCATTTGCTTCTGCAAATGATATATCGAGCGCCCGGGCAACGTCTTTCACAACGGCTTTAGCCTTCATCTTATTTATGGTAATTATCTGGCTTACATGATCTTCGCCGTATTTTTTTCTTACATATTCTATTACCTCTTCACGCCTGTCAGCGCAAAAATCAAGATCCATATCCGGCATTTCATTTCTGTCGGGATTTAAGAATCTCTCAAAGAGCAGATTATACTTCAGCGGATCAAGAGAGGTAATACCAAGACAGTAAGAGACTATTGATCCTGCAGCTGATCCCCTGCCCGGACCTACGGGGATATTTATTGATCTGGCATATTTAATAAAATCCCATACGATCAAAAAGTAACCTGAGAATTTCATTTTTGTTATTACCGAGAGTTCATAATTTATCCTGTCGGGAACTGTCTTTGGCATATTGGATCCGTAAATTTTCTGCGCGCCTTCATTAACTAAATGGCGTAAATATGAATCCAAATCAAATCCGTCAGGTACTTCAAAATTCGGAAGTATAGCTTTCCCAAGATCAAGTTTTAGATCTATCATATCCGCGATCTTACATGTGTTAGAAAGCGCTTCCGGGTAATCTGAAAAGATACTTCTCATTTCATCAAGACTCTTAAAATAAAATTGGTCTGTGGCAAATTTCATTCTATTCTCATCTTTCATAGTCTTTCCCGTTTGTACACAAAGCAAGACTTCATGAGAATAGGCATCATCTTTATCAATATAGTGGGCATCGTTTGTTGCAATAAGCGGTATATTTAATTCCGCCGACATCTTTATCAGTTCACTGTTCGCTGTTTTTTGCTGTTTAATGCCATGGTACTGCAGCTCAAGATAAAAATTTCCTGACCCAAATAGCTCATTATAATGACCTGCTAACGTTCTTGCTTCTTTTAATCTCCCCCGTAATATATGGCGTGGAATTTCACCTGCAATACATGCCGACGACACAATAAGTCCTTCTGAATATTTCTCTAATACTTCCATGTCAATTCTCGGTTTATAGTAGAACCCTTCAAGATATGCAATTGATGAAAGTTTCATCAAATTTTTGTAGCCTGTGAGGTTTTTAGCAAGTACAATGAGATGGTGAGCGTTGTCATCATCCCCGCCTTTAACATATTCTTTTTTAAATCTTGAGTCAGGAGCTATATAAAACTCTTCGCCGATAATAGGCTTAATGCCGGCTTTACCGGCCTTTTCATAAAATTCTATGGCTCCAAACATATTCCCATGGTCGGTGATTGCAACTGCCGGCATATTAAATTTAACTGCCCTACCAACAAGCTTATCTATAGTAATAGCCCCGTCAAGAATTGAATAATCTGTATGGTTATGTAAATGTACAAAATCCATATATACCTAATATAATTGGAAATAAACGTTTTAAACGGATGATTTTTACATCTGTAATAAAACAAAAAAAACAATACATTAATTATTATTGTGATATTATCTTTACAGGAGACATAATTTCAAGTAAAAAATTATTTAAAAATTTGATGCAGGGTTTAATCTTGACTAATGTAGTATTATTTTAAAATACTAAATATAATATATAGAAATGAAAGCAACAATAAATTATATAGACAATAAAATAGATATCTTTTACAGGGTTAAAGGTAATGAAAATGGATTCCCTATAATTTTTATACATGGTCTTGCCGGAGATTCGCGTTTTTTTCATAATCAGTTGAATTACTTCGGCGAATTTAATAAAACTATTGCAATAGATCTTCCGGGACATGGCAAGTCGTCACATATTACCGAACAATCCGTTAACTTGTACAATAAAAGCATAGAGGCTGTTGTTGAGCAGGAAAAAATCAATTCATACATTTTGGCAGGCCATTCAATGGGCGGCGCAATATCAATTGAAAATTATTTAAAAAACAGAAATAAAGTAAAGGCTCTTATTCTTGTATCAACATCTTATAATTTCCATATTACTAAAAAACTTATTGATTCATCCATTGACGATTTTGATAACTTCTTTAACAAAATCTTTCCAAGAATATTTCATAAAAAATCAGGCATCTTTATGTTAGCAGCGAAAAAAAATCTCAGCGAAGATCATAAGAAAGTAATAAGCGGAGATTTAATCTTATGCTCTGAAATTAATTACAATGAAAAACTCGAAAGTATAGATATACCTGTACTCCTAATAGCAAACAAATTTGACAGGATGATACCCGTATATTTAACGGAAGAGATGCATTGGAAGATTAAAAATTCAAAGTTAGTAATATTTGATGATGAAGGGCATGTCCCATTTTTTGAAAACAGCGATGAGTTTAACAGGGCTGTAGATGAATTTATTCAATCAATTCAATGGAGATAACACTTCCATTTACAGGAGTTGTAAATGTTGCATCAAAGTTCGCGATGCCGCTATTAATCCACTTGCCGTTTTTAAAATAGTCATAGTAATAGAGATATATGCAGTACCCCTTTTTTCCGACTACTCTGATTTTGTTTAATGATTCAATATTACCATTTATTATCTGACTTTTATTATTGCGAAACAACAATTCATAACGGTCAGGATAGAATATATGGCTGTTAAATTTTCTTTCCGATCTCTTCCACATTAAAATATTTATCCTGGCTAAATCACTTATCTTAAATCTGTTATCTCCGACTGTTAAAACATCCGAGCTTAGAGCTATAAAACCGATAATGGGCTTATCCCTTCCCTGTATGGTTACCTCTGCTTTTACATTGAAGTTATCTTTATCAACAACAGGTGAATACGGACTCTCAGGTTCTTTTATCTGACTATAAACATACGGATTAAAACACACACAAATCAGAATTGAGTATAGAATAATCTTTTTCAAATCTTTAACTCAACTAATATCGGCGTATGATCCGAAGGTCTTTCCATAAGCCTTGGACTAATATCTATCCATGATCTTACAAGTTTTTTTTCTACTGCAGAAGTTCCCCATATATGATCTACCCTCCATCCAAGTCCTTTTGCAACTCCGTCTTTAACTCTATAATCCCAGAATGTATAATGACCTCCTTCCGGATTGAGTTTTCTATAGAGGTCTGTAAATCCCCACTCCGTAACTAAAGCAAGTTCTCTATGTTCATCAGGGTGATATCCTATGCTCCCAATTAATCTTTTAGGATTATGAACATCTAAAGGGGTTGGCGCTACATTAAAATCTCCAAGCCATATAAGGAGATCATCCTTGCTGTATCGCTTATCAAAGAATAAACCTATTCTTTTAAACCAATCTAATTTATATTGGAATTTATCAGAATCCGGGGATGAACCTTGCGGAATATATGTATTTACGATATGAAGCTTTCCTGTTTTTACTGCAATCAGCCTTGAACCTTCATCCTCTCCGGCGCCGTCAAATCCATAATATACTTCGCCGATTTTTTTCTTAGATAAAACAGCCACACCATTGTAATTCTTTTCACCCATAAACAATGAATTATATCCAAGCGATGTTATTATATCCTCAGGAAATTCTCCATTGCTCACCTTTGTCTCTTGAAGAGCTAAAACATCAGGTGAAACCTCTTTAATCCATTTCTCTAAAACAGGCAGTCTGGCTCTGATTGAATTGCAGTTAAAGCTTGATATAATCATCAATCAAATTTCAATCAAATTCATTATAAAATATATATAGAATCAATTTTAATTCTTTATTTGAAAAATCTATTTTTTCTTTTTCAAGCTGTTCTTTAATCTTATCAAATTTTAATGTTGAGTCTTTAGCTTTTAACTCTACAACCTTTTTTATAACACTACTCTTTACCGGCGTGTTGCCAAAACCGAAAAACCCAGTATTGTGAAGGTAAAGAACAGAATTGATCAATCTATCATGATACATCTTAAGAATAGCAATATCGTTTTCTACTTCATTTAATTTTTGCAAAAGATATTCGGGCTCTCTCTTTTTTAGATATAGAATAGGGTCATCAACAGCCTCCTTTATTCTTTTACAAAGAGACTCCTCGTCTATAAATTTATCATTGAGCCGCACAAAAAGATTATCCTTAGTTATTCTAAAATTATAGGTGATGCCGTAATCATAGAGAATAAATGTCATACCGCCAGGAATATATTGGAGAAAATTGTTATTATTGTAAGTAAAAGATGACGGGTTGATTAAAACCTCACATGAATTATTTGTAACTAAATAATCGATAGCGCTTGGCTTCATATACTCCCACCGGGTAAATTTTCTATTTAGCTCAACAACATTATCCTCCCAGCCTCTTGGGACGTCATCATAATACCTGATTTTTATTGTTACCGAATTTCCATCCTTTAAAATTAAATAGTTTTCATCACCCTCAACCCCTGAGCTAATCTCTTGAAATCCGGCTGAGTTCCAATTATATGCCGATGCGCTTGATGTTAAAACAAAAAGAAACAGCAAAATATAAAATTTTTTAATCTTCATTTTATTCCTACTTAATCTTAATTAATATTCTATCAAATGGCTTAATCTTTTCAGTATCTGCTAAATCTATTACCTTCCCTTTTAAACCATCAAGAGTGTTAAAAAACTCGATTTTACCAATATATTTATCATCAGTTCTAAATACAAAACCCGTATCACCTTCATTCACTTTTATAAGTTTATTTATATGTATTAATATTCTATTAGGATTTTCGGCTGAAATTATATAACCGCTTTCAGGCCGTTCTTTTAAAGATGCATCTAATGCGTTTTTATAATACTCAATCTGAGTGTTTTTATTCTTTACGGTTGTGGTAAGATTAAACCAAAGATTCTCATAATCGTTTATGATGGAAGCAGATAAATTATCTATGCTCTTTAAAGCAGGCGGCACGGAATTTTCATATCCAACACCGCTCAATCTCTGAATAAGCTTATCTTGATCAGATATCTTCCCTCTAATATCATTAAATTGTTTTTTACTAATTATGTTCTCTTTACTAAAAATATCATCGTACTCTTTCAAATTTCTCTTTTCGGTATTTTTACTATTTTTATCAATAGTTGACTTTAGATCATCTGCCGCAAAAACAGGGTTATATTTTTGAACTATATATTTATTATATCTATTATAAAAATCAGCCATTGAAGCGAGTCCGCTTGATGATACATCATATAGACTCTTCATCTTCATCTGATATATCTTATCTTCATCGGTAATATTAGCTACTCCCTTTTTCATCCGAGCGAGTCTCTGCTCCTCTTCTCTCTTTGCTTTTTGCAGTTTGATTATCTCTTGCCTTTTTGCATTTAGATTGGATTCATACTGCACTTTAACTCTGTTGATCTCATTCAGTTCTGAATTTTTTAACTCTAATAACTTTGCATCAGTCACATGAAAAGGCAGCCCTTGATCAAGAACAGAATTAACTTTAGCCAGATATGTATTATTAATCTCAAGAATCTGATTCTTCATTTTAATAATAAGACTTTCCAATTCATTACTCTTTATCTGGATGTTATTCTCTGTCATCCTTGATGAGCTAAGTATATCCCTCAGCCTAACGTCATCAAATTCGGAAATATCAACATTAATATTCTCATCTTTTTTATCTGCATAGTGCTTAAAAAGCATTGTAAAGACTACTATTATAGAGATAAATATCAAAATAAGTATTATTACCAGCCAATTTATATTCTTCTTAGTTTTAGCGAATTCGGAATTAAGCGAATAGATATCTTTTCTATCATCAATATTTAATATTTCATTTGGTAAAAATCTTAATTCAACAGGAGTTAAATTGTCTTTTACTTTTCTGTCATTTGCCATACGCCATTCCAGTTACTTGGACATGTAGTTTTAGTCCTTTCTTTAAATACTTCTGCAATAATTAAGCCGCACTTTCTTAACAGTTTATTCGATTCATCCCAGTTGCCTTTATAGTACAGCTTAAGCGCCGATTCAAATATAGTTATATTATTTCTAAATTGTTTTGTTATTGCATACTCCATTATTGGCCAATAAACTCTTTGAAACTTTGTCTTCCCTTTAACCATTACATGATCAAGTTCCAGAAAATATATGCCGTGATCTCTAACATTCTCTTCTATATCATTCTTAACATATTCCGAACATATTATAGGTACTTTATAAATCCTCGTAAGCCCTTCAAGCCTTGAGGCTGAATTAACATTATCTCCGATTACAGTATTGGTCATTCGAACATAGGAGCCTATTGTGCCGTAAAATACCGTACCGCCGTCAATCCCTACTCCGATCTCAAGCAAGACCGCTTTATATATCTTAAGTTCATAATCGCTTAACTTACCTTTCTCACTTTCAATCTCAATCTTAATCTTTTCCATTCGAACACGCAAGAAATCTACTACTTCATGGAGTTTATAGCCGGATAATACAGCTTGATATGATTTATTTGAATCTGCTTCCTCATCAACTCCATAGACTGCAAGAAGCGCATCGCCGATTATAGAACCAATAGTTCCATCATATTTTATAATCTCCCTGATTGCCTTGTCATAGTGCATATTTAAAAGCGTTATTATATCATCCCCAAGCGTCTCTGTCATATATGTAAAACTTTTAATATCAGAAAATAGAATGGTAAGTTCTTTTTTATGACCTTCAAGTTTAACCTCTCTGTCTTTATATGCCTTTGATACAACATCCTGATTAGCAAACTTTTCAAAAATTTTAACAAGATTTCCAATAGTATTTGAAAGTGTATTAAATGCCGTACCCATATATGTTATATCATCGCTGCTTGCCCCTTTGAGATCAATGATAGACAGTTCGTTAGATTCGATCATATTCATGATAGAATCTGTAATCACATTTATATATTTCAGCAGCCTCCTTAGAACAACAACGCCAATGAATGCCGACAAGAAAGTTATAATAACTATTATTACGCTGATTTGAATAAATATTTTTCTGGATTGACTAAAAAATTCATTCTCTTCCTCTCCGCGAAGGATAAATATATCCCATTTCTGATTATACTTAAACATCCCAAAATATTTTTCATTATTAAATCTAAACTTTAAATGACCCTCGCCGGCATATAGACCTTCATCTTCTTTCATAACATGAGAATTCATAAAATCAATCGCTTCAGTGTCATTTAAATTGTCGCAACGATTGACCTTAGAAGCTTGAAATATTATTGAACCGTCTTTTTTAAGACCTAGAACTACAGCCTTATTATTTTTTATCTCATTTAAACCCTTACTCTCTATACTTTGCATAGATTCATCAAATTTTTTGTCATACATATATATATCATACTGATTATTGCAGTATGAATATATGCTTTTTAGATCTTTTATTAACAATTCATTCATGAGATTAAGAAGCTCGGAACGATTTAAAAGGAGATTTATATAATTTGAGGCTAAATTTGAGAGCAAAATAAAAAGTGTAAAAGTAACAACAATTTTTGTTGTTACCCGAATAATCTTTATGTCATGTATTTTCTTTTTTAACATTTTGTATGGTTTGTATGCTCAAAAAATAACAATTTACATATTTATTTTATATTTCCTTTATAAAAATATTTTAATAAAAAAAGTCAAGATATAAACCTAAAAATAATAATTATTTTGTTGAAAAATAAATAATAAACCAATATATATTTGTATTAACTAAAAATATATGATTACCGATAAAAATAAAAGTACCCTTAAATTAAATTGATTTTTTCGCGAGTTAAAGAGGTTAATATTAATATGAATACAAATTCTATGCCAACCGAAGCAATTACAATCTACAATAGAGCCCTCGAAAGGACTAATAACGGAGACCTGCAAACAGCTATATCAGAATATCAGAAAGCTGTAAATATGTATCCGCATTTCATTGAAGCCTATAATAATATGGGTGAAATATATTCAATTATGGGAAAAAGAGATCTTGCAATCTCCATATATAACAAAGCGCTTAATATAGATAAGAATTACAAAATTCTGCTAAACCTTGGAGTTGAATATTATAATAGCGGTATATTCAAAACAGCCCTTAACTATTTTCTTGATTCTTTAATGCAAAGACCTGATTTCCATGAAGGAAACTATTATACAGGCTTAACATATTATAATCTCAAAAATTTTAACGAAGCTGAAAAATATCTCCGCAATGTAGTTTCTGTAGATAAAAAACATGTTAAGGCAAACTATATGCTTTCATACATTTATTATGAAAAAAAAGATTATGCTCCGGTAATAGAATGTATTGATTCAATACGTGAAATAGCGGACGATAAGAGTTTTATTAATAGATACTACGGTTTCTGCTGCTTTCACTTAGGGAAATATAAGGAAGCAGAGAAATATCTTTCGGAAGCTATCTCTTTACATCCGGAGTACAAAAAATTCAAAAGCTACATTGAGAGCCTTACTTACGAGAATAAGGTAAAAGAGATTGGAGATATTGACAGCGCTATTAGAAATCTTGAAAGTATAATGATGAAACAGCCATTGAATATGAAGGATGTTACACGATTAAGCATGTTATATGTATTCAAAGGCGAAAACAGCAAAGCTGAAAAGGTAGTAACAGACTATAAAGAGAATATACTGACAAAAAAGTCTATCGTAGCATAACAGCCGAATGAAGCTGTCTGATAAATGGCGATAACAAAGAATAATAAAAAATTGAGAACTTTAAATGGAACAGGAAGCTGCAATAGGAGGATCGGAATACCAGATAACAATAGCTTTAATGTGCAGGGACTTTTTGTTTCAAGTAGAGAATGATCCGAACTTCCGAAGTGAAAATGACCTCCTTGACAGAATAACCTCTGCAATAATAGAAGAAGGAGATGAAGATCTCTTCCACCTGAAAAATCTTGAGGCTCACCTCAATAAATACGAATCAAAACTCATTTCCCTGTATTCAAAAAATCCGAATAACAGCTACATTGATACATTATATAGAAGGGCTATGAGCCTTAGGGATATATGTTCGGATTTTATAAGAGGTAAAACAGCGCCTTAAAGCATAGAACACTCATCTCACATTCATTAAGAGCATATTCTAAAACTCCCTTTCTTAATAAAATCTAAAAGTTTGTCATCTATTCCGCTATTTTCAAGCGCTGCAGCAAGATATAAAGTATCTTCATACATTACAATCTGATTTTGTTTCTCTATATAATTGCCATCCCATTCAAAATACTCATCCTTTGCTATAATCATCATATACATACAGTACAGCTCATCATCTATATCAAAGCTCTCCTCTTCTGCAACATATACATAATCATAAAGAGTACCGTCGGGTTTCCATCCATTCTCCTTAGCCGTTTCTATAGTTCTAATCCATTCATCTTCATCGCAATAGTAACTGACTGATGCTTCAATATTTAACAGATGATATGACATTTCTCTACTTTTTCTTTTTATGTTTGGATTTATCAATATGCTTATACTTAGGTTTGTCAACAGCTCTTTCTCTATGTGTGCTATAGTACCAGGCAAAGTCAGAGTCATTTTTTGATTTTTCGATATATGACGGATAACAATCGCGCAGATTAAAGAGATATGTTTCAACAAAACTATTCTTTTTTATAGAATATGCAGAGGCAATTACATATAGAAACTGCGGTGAGGGTTCATCAACAAAGTCTGTATATTTACCAAGAGGTTCATTTGTTAAAAACACGCTATAAATATGAGATGCCATATCATCCAGCCCCTTATAAGCTAAAAATAGCATTGTATTTAAGTTGTCGCTCTCCCCGTATTCTTTGATAAAATTATTTACATCCTCAATTACAGCTTTAAGTATCCAATCTTTGAATTCATCATCATATTGAAAGCTTGAGTTAAATGCCTTTAAAAAATAGCGCATGGCATTGTTATCATCTTTCAGCGCAAGGAAAGATAAAGAAGCATTATAGAGAGGACCTGTAGAATATGAGTTTATTTCCGAACATTCAAATCCGACAACAATACTCTTCTTATATTGTTTATCAAGGTAATAATACCATCCAAGACTCCACAGTAAGTCGTGCATATCAGTATCCGATATTTTATCCTCAAATTTTTCGGCAGCCTCTTCAAGGATAGAGATTGCGCCTTTATTATCACCCTGTTTGCTCAGCGCATCACCATAAAATGAATAGACATGCGGCGATGGATTTTTTGCATTCGCCAATATAAATTTAAAGCTCTCTCCGGCATCTTTATATTTTTCAAGATTAATTTCTGATAATCCGCGAAACCATATAATATCAATCCACAAAGCTCTCTCATTGCTGTTATCTGTCTCTTCATCCAGTTCCAGATCATTGTATGAAAAACCTATATCTTTTAATGTATCCGACGACTTAATAACATCATTGTATTGACTAATAGAAAAATCATATTCTATTTCACTATAAAGTGCTGCAAGTTTCCGATATTTTTCCGAAGCCTCTTCCTCAAATATCTGCCCATTTATTGGTGTTAAAGTTGCTGAAAATATCAAAAAGAAAATTAAATATATTTTAAGCTTCATATAATTTACTCCTCCCATAAAAAATAAAATCTTTTGTCATACCATCAGGCACACTGTCGCTGAATATCCCAAAATTGCAATCAAACGGATCAGGTAATGCAATAAACACACGCTTTTCCATGCGAAATCTTAAGCCTCGCGGCGCCCCGCCCGAACCCGCTTAACAAGCTCTTCTTTTATATCTAATATATAGTATTTTTTAGATTAAAAGTCAAATAAAAAATATATTGAATCTTTATAACTCATTCTAAAAACTCTGTGTTTTTACATAGTTTTTAGAATACAAACTAAAAATTTCTTGATTTTTAATAACACGATATTATCATTTGTCTAAAAAACAGAGTAAGAGAATATGATCGATAGACCTGAATACTTAAAAAAACTTGCAGCTTGGAAGGACAAAAAGTTAATTAAAATAATAACAGGCGTTCGTCGTTCAGGCAAATCCACCCTGTTTAAACTTTATCAGGATTATCTGCTGGAACATGGTATAATGCAAGAGCAGATAATCAATCTTAACATGGAAGATCCTTCCGTCAGAAGTTTACTTGATTGGGATAAATTGTATGATTTCATAAATGCCGGATTATTGAAAGATAAAAAAAACTATGTATTTATAGATGAAATACAGAATGTAAAAGATTTTCAGCGCGCAGCAGACGGGCTTTTTATCAAAGACAATGTCGATCTGTATCTCACCGGTTCTAATTCGCATGTTTTATCCGGCGAATGGGCTACCATGCTGAGCGGCCGCTATATAGAGATACATATATTTCCGTTGTCATTTAAGGAGTATGTGTCGGCTTACCCATATAACGACACGCGCGAAACAATGTTCCAGCGATATTTGGAAAATAGTTCTTTCCCATACTCTATGGAATTCACTACCGGACAAAACAGATGGGATACAGGCAAAATTCGCGATTATCTTGGCAGTATTTACAGCACGATAGTGCTGCATGACGTTATAGAAAACAAAAAATTGAGAGAAACCGGCAGATTAGAATTGGTCTTGAAATACTTAGCCGACAATATAGGCAACCAAACATCTATGAAAAAAATCAGCGATGTTATGATAAATGACGGATTCAAAATATATCCGCAAACTATAGAAAATTATTTAGAGGCTCTCAGAGATAGTTACATTCTATACCGCGCCGACCGGTATGATGTAAAAGGTAAAAAACTGCTTAAAACTCTCTATAAGTATTATCTGGTGGATATGGGCTTCCGCTATTTTTTGCTTGGAGACAGACAAATAGATACGGGCCGCATGCTTGAAAATGTCGTATATCTTGAACTCTTACGCCGCAATCGCAAAGTCTATATTGGGAAAATCGATACGCCCAGAATTACAGAAGATATTAAAAATGCAAATACGGACAAAGAAAAACCAATTACAAGAGAGATAGATTTTGTAGTAGAAAACGACTATGGAACAGAATACTATCAAGTTGCCGAAACCGTTCTTGATAAAAAAACAAGAGACCGCGAGCTTGCGCCGTTAAACAAAATCTCCGACCATAATCCAAAATATATGCTTACAAAAGATGCGGCTCCTTTAACATCACATAACGGAATAAAGCAGATAAATGTCTTTGATTGGCTGTTGGGTTAGTTGATAGTTGATAGTGGTTAGTGATTAGTGATTAGTGATTAAATTGGATTTAGCGGTTTTTATCGACGAAGTAATCATTTTGATAATTTCGACTGCATCGGCGTTGAAACTTTCAAATTCACTATTTGGAATGTATTCTGTTTCTTTCAATAGTTCAAGCCAATAAATAGTTTCGTTAATTTCTTTTTGAGCAATTGCTATTTTATGAATGAAATCGGCTTTGCTTTCCGAATGTTCAGCTTCCCTAATCATAGCTCCAACAGACGTTCCACTTCTCAATATTTGTTTTGACAAGACAAACTCTTTCTTCTCTTTACACAAATATTTATACAGATTCACAATTCTTACTGCAAACCTAAAACTTTTTTCTTTCAATATACTTTCTTTCATATTTAACCCCCACCACTAACCTCTAACCACTAACCACTAACCACTAACCTCTAACCACTAACCACTAACCTCTAACCTCTAACCACTAACCACTAACCTCTAACCTCTAACCACTAACCACTAACCTCTAAC
>WRGT01000054.1 GCA_009787025.1 Spirochaetota bacterium | reverse complement strand
GAGCTTGGAGCTTGGAGCTTGGAGCTTGGAGCTTGGAGCTTGGAGCTTGGAGCTTGGAGCTTGGAGCTTGGAGCTTGGAGCTTGGAGCTATTTTAGTATAATGAACCTTTCCTCCTGTGTCAAGTAATTTTTTCATGAAATTTTTACCTCCTTGGTATTATAAAATTTTACAGCTAACAATAGCTATTTAGACAATAACCTTTTATTATTTTTAAGATGATATGTCAAATTATTTTTGCACTATTATAAAATAATCTATAATTTTACGGATTAAAAGGATTAAACAATCAGTATATATTTAAAACCTTGACTTTATCACATCTCAAACTATTTGCTTATAGACAAGAGGTTTTCATGATATAGCAATGTCGCATAGGATTAAAATAGTTGCGGATACAGGCAAAACTCTTGATAAAACGGAGTAAATAGAATGGGTAATTGTAAAAGATGCGGAAAATGCTGCCGGGATGTTCGGCTTGCAGAATCGCCCGAACTGTTAGAGAAAGCATATAACTATTGGAAGAAGAGCAAGGAGATAGACCCGAATTTTTCGGAGATATACCTTATATATCCCATGCTGACATTTTTATTTGAAAATCAGAAGGAGGACCTTTCGTATCATTATCTATGCAAGCACTTTATCATAGATGGGGACGGGCTGCCTGCATGTTCCATACATCCCATAAGACCTAAGATGTGCAAAGATTTTCCCTATTATGAAGACGTTTCGCATATTCAGGCTGAAGAGAATTTAAGTCCATACGAAGGCTGCGGATATAATGATACGGATTAGTTTACTGTTTTATAGTCTCTATGGCTATTCCAAGCTTGCTGATTCCTGCAGCCTTTGACGTATCAAGCACTTTAACAAGTGTGTCAACAGAAGCCTCCTTGTCGGACATTATTACAAGTCCTGCCTCTTTAGTCTTTTCAATATCTTTTGAAAGATTCTTTGTGAGGTCTTTTAATTCAATCTTTTCAGAATTAAAGTATATTGAATTATCCTTTGTTATACTTACAGTCACAGGTCCCTTAAATTGTTCTATATTAGCCGTTCCTTTCGGGATATTGACCTTTATTTCAGACTGCTTGTTGGTATTAAATGTATAGAGAAGGCTAAAGCTTATGAAAAAGAAGATAAAGAGATTCATTATAATATCTGTAAGCGCGGCAGATTCAAGCGATACAAGGCGTTTATTTGTAGTAACGATTTTCATTTTTTAACTTCATGCACATCTTTTATTGTTTCAAGAAGTTCTTCTCCATAGAGATTCAATTCTTTTGTCATGCTGTCAATTTTTCCAAGCATAATATGATATATAATATAATATGGAATTGCAACAATAAGCCCTGATGCTGTTGTAATCATAGCTTGATAAATTCCCCCTGCAAGGAAATCAACCGTAACAGATGCGGCGGCCTTTTCCCATGCTATGAAAGAATTAATAAGTCCAATAATCGTACCAAGAAATCCAAGCATGGGCTCTATGCCTATTATTATAACAAGGAAGAGCATATACTTCTCTGCATCAGCTATTGCTAAGATTCCGGCTCTCTCCATAGCTTTTTCTATACTTGTATGTTCTTTATTAATATTCTCTAATCCTGCATTAAAAACTTTTCCGATGGGATGTTTCGTTTTGGAACATTCGTCAATTGCCTTATTTATATCATTATTTTTTAATAGTAAGTATATCTTTTCAATAAATGAATTAACATCCATCTTTATAGATAAAAAGTAGTTTATCCTGTTTATCACAATGGCTAAGGCTATTATTGATCCGAGAATAATCGGGATCATTATTACCCCGCCTTTATATACAAGTGTATCGCTTAACATATTTTTAATCGCCTGTTTATTTACTATAACAATTGAACCGACAAATTATTTAAACAGATAATTTAAAAGAACAATCATTATAATATTGTAATTATCATTGCAATGATTGTAATAATAAAAATCAACAAAATAAATTGTAAATTTTGTCAAAATCGTGATTCTGCTTTTTATTTAATTGAATAAATTATACTTATGTTTAGTTTTGTCTTATTATGTATTATTTTGACATACAATATAATTTGTCATAAACAATAATCACGCAGATGGAAAAACAGATGATTGCAGCGGAGCGCTTAATAAATACAGAGCAACAGTATAGACAAAACACAGGAATAAAATGAAAAATACAATCGACCTTGCGGAAAAAAAGATTGGACCTCTTCTCTTAAGCTATTATCTCCCTGCATTCATAGGAGTTATTACGGGAGCGCTGTATAATATAATTGCAAGAATCTTCATTGGACAGAGCGTAGGTCATGAAGCTCTTTCCGGCTTATCCGTAGTATTCCCTATTATGGTAATAATTATGGCTTTTGGTATGCTCTGCGGGATCGGGTCAGGGATTATGACGTCTATGGCGTTAGGCAGGCATGATAAAGCCTATGCCGAAAAGATTCTTGGGAATGCCGTTGTATTAATGATAATTATTTCTTTAATTCTAACCATTGTCGGCTTTATAATAAAGATTCCGCTTTTACATTCTTTTGGAGCTACCCATGAAACTATAGAATATGCAAATGATTATCTTGACTTAATATTAATAGGTACGCTTTTTGCCACAGTAGGATACGGACTCAATTCTTCAATAAGAGCCGAAGGGAATGCAAAGATAGCCATGTACTCAATGCTCATAAGTATTGTAATTAATGTAATATTAGATGCAATTTTAATCTTATGGCTTAATATGGGCGTAAAGGGCGCGGCTCTTGCTACTGTTATTGCGCAGTTTGCTCTTATGCTCTTTGTTATTTTTCACTTTAGAAGCAACAGAGCGGTAATAAACCTGCGGCTGCAAAATTTAAAGCCGGAGAAAAAAATAGTAATCGGAATAGTCTCATCCGGTATGGCGCCGTTTGTGATGCAGATTGCAAACAGTATAATTCAAGGCGTTTTTAATACTCAATTAATTAAATATGGCGGAGATATTTCAGTTGCAGCAATGGGTATCATTAACAGCGTAGTTATACTTTTTGTTATGTCAATTATAGCTCTTAACATGGCTGCGCAGCCTATCTTTGGCTATAATTACAGCGCAGGTAATTATAAGAGGGTTAAAGAAACATTAGATATTGCAATTAAATCCGCCACTATTCTTGCAATAATTGCATTTATTGTAATAGAAATTTTTCCTCATTGGATTATACTAATGTTTAATAACAATGAAGAGCTTATTATAAAAGGCACAACAGGCATGAGGATATTTATAATAATGTTTCCATTGGTTGGTTTTCAAATTATTACAGGAAATTTTCTTCAATCAATCGGAAGAGTGAATACGGCAACGATGATGACATTAATGCGGCAGGTTTTTTTGGTTATACCTTTTCTGTTTATACTTCCTAAGATATTTTTTTTAAACGGCGTATGGTTAGCCATGCCTGTATCAGATTGTATCAATGCAGTTATTGTTTTTTACATTCTTAAAAAATATCGCGCAAAGATAACTTATCAAATAGAGAATGTACAATATACAATATCATGGGCGTCTCACAAGTAACACGAGAACGCAGGACCGTAACTTACTGGACAGCCCCAGCATAAATAAGTCAGATAATCTGCAATTTTCGATTATTTTTTTTAAAAAATTCACCTTTTAATGAATTAATGAAATTTTTCACAAAAACCTCACAGTGAAGTTATTGACAATTTTTTATGTTTGCCTTATAAGATTAAATACTCTGTAATTACGAAGAGAAACGGCTATGAACCTTGAACAAAAGCGCAGGGAGATTTTTAACGGAGATTTTTATATGATTAATGATTATATGAAAATATATTCATTTGACGTAAGATATGGTAAACCCCAAAAAAGTTTTTCTTCAACCTTTATTAATAGAAAAGCAATCATTTCAATGAAAAAATTAATTCTGCCGCTTTTTATTTTAACGCTTACACTCATCTTTACCGCATGCAATCCGGATTTAGGCGAAGATGAAATCGGCGATGTGGCATCTATGTCTGCGGGCTATCATCACGCAGCAGCCATAAAAAGTGACGGCACTTTATGGACATGGGGGATGAATGATAGTGGGCGACTCGGCATCGGCACAACAACATCCAAAAACACACCCCAAAAAGTAGAACTGCCACTCAGTGCAACCGGTACAAAATGGGAATTTGTATCTGCGGGCGGAAGTCACACTATGGCACTCACTGATGCGGATGAACTATATGCATGGGGAAATAACTTTGATGGGCAACTCGGCATCGGCTCAACAACATCCAAAAACACACCCCAAAAAGTAGAACTGCCGCTCGGTGCAACCGGTACGAAATGGGTATCTGTATCTGCGGGCGGAAGTCACACTATGGCAATCACCGATGCAGGCGCGCTCTATTCATGGGGAAATGGCTTGGATGGTCAACTTGGCCTTGGCAACCCCAAAGAAAATAAATCGACACCTCAAAAAGTAGGACTACCATCCGGTGCAACCGGTACAAAATGGGTATTTGTATCTGCGGGCTCTGATTACACAATGGCAATCACTGATGCCGGTGAACTCTATTCGTGGGGATATAACAGTTACTATAAACTTGGTATCAACGATAATCTAAACGGTCAGATTCAAATTCCGCAGTTAGTCAAGATAAATGGAGTTGGAACTAAAGACTGGAAATCGGTCTTTGCTGGCATGAATCATACCATAGCCACAAAAACGGACGGTTCTATCTGGGCATGGGGTTCTTATACCACAGGGAAACTTGGCCTTGGTCCGCTAACAGGAGACATAAAGACTCCTGCGCAGATAGGGACAGATAAGGATTGGGCATCGGTATCGGGAAGTCAATACCACACTATAGCTCGCAAAAAAAACGACACTATCTGGGCATGGGGAAAAAATGATTATGGTCAACTTGGCGACGGCACAACAACAGACTGTGATAGACCCAAACAGATAGGAACTGCAACAGACTTAAAAGCAGTCTCTGCGGGCATTGATTACACCACAGCGCTTAGAGAAGACGGCATACTCCTGACATGGGGACTTAATAGTCAAGGTCAACTTGGTACAGGTACAAAAACAGACCGCAACAAGCCCGGTCCTGTTAAATGGGGCGATTAGGAAGCGGTGAATTGAAGCGGATGAAAAAAACTTCTATATTAAAATTTTTCGCAATATTAGCTGTTGTAATCATTATACATGGAATAATTATGCCGTGTAAGGCTTACGCCTTTGATATGACTGCAGGAGCGACTACATGGTACGCATGGGGCGACCAGTTTAATGTACAAAAAGAACCAAGTTTAGGCGCAAATAAAAATTCCTTTATAAAAGGCGATCCGGGATTCCTCTATGGTCCTGTCATATCTGCAAAATTTAACGACGATTTTAATCTTACATTTGTATTTCTCTATGGAAAATTTGACGCGACAAAGAAAAACGCATCTATGGCAGCAAAAGCCGAATTCGGCAGAATAGATTCAGACCTTGCCTTAAACTATAAGTTAAACAATTACTTCAAGGTCTTTGCAGGTATAAAATATTTAGCTTATGACATTATACCTTCCAGTGTTTCCCCATATAGCATTAAAATGAATGATAAGCATATAAGCTGCGGACCCGGCATAGGTTTAAGCGCTACTATACCAATTACGGAAAACGTATTTTGCCTTGCCACTTTGTCGGGATTATATATGCGGGGTGATGATAAAGTTGAAGCAACTATGTGGGGCATTCCACACAACTTGAATATAGATTATAATGAATATGGCGTCAATTCAAACCTGTCAATTGCATATTATATATCGGACTTATCAACAGCAATAAGCCTTGGCGCCAGATTCCAATACATTATAGCAAATTATAATGATAACGACATAGGTCTGTCTTCCATAAGATTTAAGATGTACGGGGTAACGCTGAGCGCAACATATACTTTTAACATATAGTCTTAACGGCGGTTTTTATGATGCGGTTATGATAAAATTCAAAGCAGAGCTATTTTTTTCAAAAACCTCACACTGAAGTGATTGACAATTTTTTATGTTTAGTCTTATAATATTAAAAAATTTACTTTAAAATAAGGAATAACAAAAATGAAAAAAACATTTCAATTTCTATGGGTTATTACATTTGCAGCGGTAATCGCAGTTTCATTGATTAGCTGCGGTAAAAAAAGCGACACAAGTGACGGCGCCGACGGCAAGGCTGGGTCTTTTTTCAAGATGTTTAGCAGCGGAACATATCACATGAAAGCTAAAATGGCCGGCGGAGGAATGGGTATAGAAATGGAGTCCTTCGTTAAAGGCGGTGATTCGGCTACAATAATGAAGGTTATCGGGCAAAATACCAGAATGGTTTCTAAGGATAAAAAAATGTATATGATCAATGACAGCGCAAAAACCGTCACTGTAATTCCCGTACAGACAGGTTCGTCCGAGGACCCGATAAAAACAGACGGAATGAAACTTACAGGTTCTGGGACTGCTAAATTTAACGGGAAGGATCTCCCTTATGAGGAATACTCCGATGGAAAAGGTAACAAAGTACAGTATTTCCTTGACGGGAGTAAATTAGCCGGAATACGAAACATCATCAACTCAAAAACAGTTGATATTGTGATTCTTGTACTGGATCAGGACGTACCTGCCGGTGTGTTTGACATCCCAAGCGGTTATAAGCAAGTCGGAGCTTTTTAAAACTTGTATAAACAAAGGGACTGTTTGATAAGTTTTAGTTCTACCACGAATAACACGAATGAAAGCATGGATAAATCTGGAAAAGATTATTCGTAATAATTCGTGTTATTCCGTCAGCAGGCTCTGACCCCTATATGTACCACATTGTTGCACACACATAATTTTTTCATAATGCTCTGACCCCATATTCTAACATATACGTTGCCTGCGTGTCACTTTTCAAACAGCCCCTTTTTTTTACAGAATTATTAAAAATTTAAATTTTTAAATTGACATTATACGTATGTATGCTATTTTTTTGTTTAGTCTAAAGGAAAGGTATATAATATGGCAAAGGATCTAACTGATAAGCAGCAGCTTATATTAAGCTTCATAAAAGAGATGATTCATAATTCGGGATTTCCTCCAACAGTGAGGGAGATTGGCGATAAGTTTGGAATCACTGTAAAAGGGGCATATGATCATTTAAAGGCTATTGAAAAGAAAGGGTATATTAAAACAGAGCAAAACAAGTCGCGCGCAATGATTATAGTTGATGATGATACCCCAAAGAGTTCGGGAATAAACATTCCTCTCCTTGGAAGGATTGCAGCAGGATCGCCTATACTTGCAGTTGAGAATATTGAAGATTATCTCTCATTCCCAAAAGGGATGTTTAAATCAGGCGAGTATTTTGCATTAAAGGTTAAAGGTGATTCTATGATTGAATGCGGAATTTTTGACGGAGATATTGCCGTTATTAAGAAACAGAATAGCGCAAATAATGGAGATATAGTAGCAGCCTTAATTGATGAAGAGGCAACGCTTAAGGAATTTCAAAAATCTTCGGATTCAATAAAATTGTTACCTAAGAATGCCGCTTATAAACCTATTATACGCAGAGATGTTTCCATAATGGGAAAACTTGCTGCAGTATTCAGAACTTATAGGTAGTCGGTAAAATTGACTTGAATAAAAAAGTGTTTTATATTTAATCCTCTTTGAAAATATCTCACTAAAAAAAGAATCTATGAAAATCAAATTTATACCAATAATTATTTTATTATTAACAAATACCCTTTATGCTTACCCTGTTGCAGGCGTTTCCGCTATTTTAAGCAATACAACAAGAGGATATTCCATAGCATCTCTCATTGAAAAGCATATACTTGATATTTTAAAAAAGAATAACTTTGATTCTATAGATGCTGAGATACTAAACCGCGAGCTCACTAAATTTAACTGCTTGGAAGAAAAATGTATATTAAACTTTGCCGAAAGTGCGGATATTGACTTAATGATTTACGGCAGTGTAATTGATAAAAAAAATTCGATAGAAGTTAAACTTGAAGCATTTGGGATAAATACCCCTTTTAATAAAAGAGTAATTAATAGATATGAAATTAAAATTCCATTGAACGCTAATGTTAATTTAGGTTTGAGGGAATTCAGCTTAATAGGTGAAGAACATGCTGCTAAATTTATCTCGCAAACCTTAAACGTCTTTGTATATCATAATAAAGAGAGTTCTATCCCTGTCCCTTATAAAGATAAGGGTTATGAAATATCAAACTATTATGAAAATCGCAAAAGGGAGATTGTTTTTGAAAAATCATCAATCTATGATACGTTTTTTTTGTTTGCTATTACGCCTGTTGCAAGCGCGTCAATGCCCGCAGTATCGCCCTATTTAGGTTACTATATGAACAATGATTGGAAGGGGTTAGGGCTATGGATGTTAAATGCGCCGCCTTATCTTTATTTAGAAGCAAGAGGATTTCTCAATTCACCTAAAAGGATAAAAAATAGAAATGAAGATGTTTCTAAAAATGATAAGGCAATTAATCGCTTTGCCTGGTATATGCTTTTTCTGGGTGGTATGCCGCTATTCGTTGATTCGTTCTCGCCGGGCTATTTGCATCAGGCTGCATATTTTACAGGCAGCGTTAGTCTCATGGGGAGTAATGTGAGCGCATGTATGCTTTCGCTTATAAGTAACGGTGCCGGGCTTTTTTACAGAGGGGAACGATATTGGGGATATTTTTATTTTCATCTCAATAACATTTTACTTTTTATGACAATGAGGGAGTTTTCTTATCCTGAGTATTATAATGAAATATCAAATACATACGAAAAGGGCAGCAGGAATAAAAACAGGGCTATTGCATACGGTTCATTATTTATTTTATCTAAAGCGGTAGAGATTTGTCATGCACTTATTGCAAAAGAGAATATCTCAAGCGGAGAAGTTGTTGACGAATACATTATACCGGCGCCGCTCTTTATGTTAGATGAAAAGGGTTCGCCGGTATTTGGCGTTAATGTAACTGCGAAGTTTTAATCTGCAAAATAATTTGCTATAAAATAATAATCTTACTAAAGAGTTGACATTAAATACAATCTCCATTATATATTAATAAAAAATAATGTATAATAAACTTTACTAACATATTAAAGGATCTAAATGAAAGAACTCTCTCCTGAAACCGAACAGTGTTACAATAAGCTGAAAGAGTATCTTGCAAATTTTGAATCTGCCGCTGTTTCATATTCAGGCGGCGCTGACAGCTCTCTCCTGTTGTATGCCGCATCAACTGTTCAAAATCTAAGATTAATAGCATACACCGTAAATAGCGAGATAATTCCCGATGATGAGATTGTATTTGCAATATCTCTTGGGGAAAAGTTTAAGGTTAATCATTATATTCTTAATGAAAAGATTCTTGCATCGGATGAAGTTAGAGAAAACTCTCCACAAAGATGTTATTACTGTAAAAAAATAATTTTAAGGCGGGTTATCTCCGCAGCGTTAGAGCATAATATTAAAACTGTTTTTGAGGGATCCCATTTTGGAGATACTATGGATTACAGACCGGGATTAAAAGCAATAGAGGAACTGAATGTTTTAAGTCCTTTAAAAGAAACAGGTTTTGATAAGGCTAAGATCTATGAGCTGTCGTCATACTTGCAGCTCCCCACTTCTAACAGGGAATCTTATCCGTGCCTCGCAACAAGAATCCCATATTGGACGCCTATAACTGTTGATCTTCTAAAAAAAACGGAAGATGCGGAAAAAATTTTATCCTCTCTGGGATTTAAAAAGATACGGGCTAGAATACATGGAGATATTTTACGGATTGAGGTCGATCCATTAATGATACATGATATTACCGTTCCGGAGACAAGAGAAAAAATTTATGAAGCGATGAGTAAAATCGGTTTTTCATATATTACGCTTGACCTTAAAGGCTATAGAATTGGAAGTATGAACATTAATGTAGGGGGCTGTCTGATAAGTAACATATAGGTAATTAGTTACATATTACGTCATCGCGAGCCGTGTTTTAAGTTCGTTAGTAAAACAATGTAAACTCGGCGTGGCGATCCAGTGGAATAAATTAAAACTCCGGATTGCCACGCGCAGGTTACTTAATCTATACTCAAACGGGTTGAAGCGCTCGCAATGACGCAGGTATGTACTTATCGTTTACTCTTGTTACTTATTGGACAGCTCCCGTGTAATAATGATATAGAACTGGAAATATAAATATAATTATAAATAAGAATAAAGCATGAACATAAATTTAGGTGAACAAAATGAATGAAGAAAAGATTTTATCTATCATTGAACAGATACGCAAAAAAGAGATTACAGATGAAGAAGCTCTCGCCTTGCTAAAAATACTGCCCTATGAGAATATAGACTTTGCATGTATTGATCACCATAGATCAATAAGAACAGGTTATCCTGAGGTTATTTATTCCGAAGGGAAAACAAATTCACAGGTAAAGGAGATAGCCGAAAGGCTGTCCTCAAACAATAAAGTAATTATGGCAACAAGAGCTAATGACGAACTCTTTAATTTTCTTAAACCATACTTTGATAAAATTACCTATAACAGTCTCGGCAGAATAATCATTATTGGGGATATACCCAATCCTGTAACAGAGGAAAGAGTGCTTGTATTAACAGGCGGCACAACCGATATACCTGTTGCAGAAGAGGCTGCAATAACTGCAGAAGCAATGGGTTCGAGTGTGGATAGACTCTATGATGTGGGTATCGCAGGAGTGCACCGCATATTATCAAAAATCGATCTGCTGAGGAGCGCTAATGTTATAGTTGCTGTTGCAGGTATGGAAGGGGCATTGCCTGCTTTAGCTGCAGGTCTTGTCGCTAGACCGGTTATTGCAGTTCCAACCAGTATAGGTTACGGCGCAAATTTCAAAGGATTATCAGCTCTGCTGACAATGATTAATAGCTGCGCGCCCGGTGTTGCAACAGTAAACATAGATAATGGATTCGGCGCCGGTTATCTTGCTGCAATAATAAATCAAGGGAAAAGATCTCTATGAAAAAAATATATTTTGACTGCTTTTCCGGAATAAGCGGGGATATGATAATAGGCGCATTTCTTGATGCCGGTTTCAGTTTTTCAATTTTAGAACAGGAATTGGATAGACTCAATATTAGCGGATATAACATATCGCATGAAAAATGCACTAAGAATAATATTTCGGCATCAAAATTCTCTGTCAATGTAACTGATGATCAACCTCACCGACGTTTGAGCGAAATCATAGAAATCATAAATAAAAGCGGCTTAAATGATAAAGTAAAAGATAATGCCGTATCGATCTTTAAACTTATCGGAAATGCCGAAGCATATATCCATAATATTGATATTGAATCTGTACACTTCCATGAAATAGGAGGTATGGATTCAATAATCGATATTTGCGGAGCGGCTGTATGCTTTCATGAACTTGGCATTGCAGAGATAGTCTCATCGCCGCTAAATACGGGCAGCGGTACTGTAAATACAAGCCACGGCATTTTACCTGTTCCTGCTCCGGCAACTGCGGAGATACTTAAGGGTATCCCTGTATATTCCGGTAATATCAGCGGTGAATTAACAACACCTACAGGCGCTGCTATAATCAAACACTACTGCCAAAACTTTTCAAATCTTCCGGACCTAAAAATAGCATCTATCGGATATGGCGCAGGAACAAAGGATTTTTCTATCCCGAATCTTTTGCGTATATTCATAGGCGATTGTACGGAAGATTATGCTGCCTATGATGAAGCAATGGAAATAGAGACTTCTGTTGACGATATGAATACCGAATATTTTTCTTACTTGTTTGATTTACTGACAGCAGAGGGAGCTCTTGATATTTCTGTTATCCCTGCCGTAATGAAAAAAAACAGACCGGGTCATATAATAAAAGTTCTTGCGCACAAAGAAAAATCCGACAGAGTTGCAGAGATATTATTTAGAGAAACAACAACATCAGGTTTAAGAATAAGGAGCGTAAAGAGAAAAATCCTTGAACGATTTTTTATAACTGTAAAAACAAAATATGGAGAAATAAGAGTGAAAGTTCATAATTTGGATAAGATGCCAACAACAATATCCCCTGAGTATGAAGACTGCAAAAGGGCTGCCGTGGAGCATGAAGTACCGCTTAAGCATGTTTATAATGAAGCAATTATTGAAGCTCAGGGATTATTTTGAGACAGCTCATAACTCTTTTTTAAGGATTTACTAATTTCCATGAGCTCAGATTCATCTTTAATATTAAATTTATCAAGGACTGCATCTTCTATATAATAGTATGAGTATCTTTTACTCTCAATACCTGCAATCATATTGGCTAAGTAGGCGCAAAAACCAACATCTTTAAACTCATCTGATATATTCAAGGGTGAGTGGTGATATTTAGCTACCTCAGATAAAAAATTTGGGAAATTCCATTTTTCCGAAATCAGAGATCCAATCTCTGCATGGCTTATACCTATAGACATCTCCTCAAGAACAGTTGCAGTAATAAGATCTCTGTCTTGTACAAGATCAGCAATCTTTTTCATTCCTTTATCATCAACAGTAAGGAGTATGATTTTACCAATATCATGGAGGAGTCCTGCGGTATAGGCGTTTTCTATTTCTCCGCTCTGAAATTTATATTTTAATGCAAGCTCTCTGGAATAAAATGCCACCTTTGAGCAGTGAGCCCAAATCTCTTCAAATTTTTTGTACTTGTTCTCCATAATCTTACGGGCATTTCCGGCAATAAGTATTAATTTTAGATTATTTAAGCCTATCTTAATTAATGCTTCTCTTACATCATTAATCCTCTTGTTAGATATAAATCCTGCCGAATTTGACAATTTGATAACATCAGAGGTTATTGATATATCACTTTTTATAATGTTAGCTATCTTATCAATATTAGTATCAGGATTTGAACACATCTTCATTAACGTAATTATATTTTCAGGAAATGTCGGAATACCTGTTATTTCGTCCAATATCTGTTCCTTTATAGTTGTTATAACTCCAACAGGTTTTAGTATATATGGCACTTGAACAGAAGTTACAGTAATGCCATTCTCGCTGCTGATTTTAAAAGCTGAAGGATCAACGCCTATACTTTTAAGAAGCATTATAACCAAAGAAAGTCCAAGACCTGCGCCTTCGGTATCATCTCCAACATTTTCATATATATTAATAAAATCAGACTGCTGAGTTACCAGTGATATTCTGTCATTTATCCTTTTCATCTCTTCAGGTAGTATAACTGTATTATTCTGTATAACAAAAAGAATAGAATCACTCTTCTCTGTAATATTGAAAATGATTGTAAGATTACTTTTTAGAATATTATCCTTGAAAGAATCTAAATCTTCAATGGCCTCTTTTTTGAATTTTTTTATACCTGTATCATAGTCTTGCTGGTTATTTATATCAAGATTATTTATTTGAAAGAAAATCCTCTTTACATTAGCTTTTAATGAATTTACCAAAAGTTCTCTTAAAATTGTTATCATGGTATTAGAAATAAAATGCAGATCATGCTTCTCTAATTCTCTGGTTACTATACTTTTAATTATCATTAAAGCATCAGCAGAAATAAATTTAAAATTTAAATTTATTGGATCGCCGTTGATTATTTTTTTATAGAGTAATTTTTTCTTTTCAGTTAACATATTGATCCTAAAATTTATAGAGTTATATTTTTTCAACTATTACAGAAATATATAAATAAAAATTTTTTCTATACTTTCTATGCATAGAAGTTTCAAAATGATCTTAATTATGCTTAATTTCTACAACAAAATATTTAATAATTTTTTAAATAAAAATTGATTTTTGAAATATTACAATTAGTTGTTTAATTAATCAAGATTATATTATTATAAACTAATATATTTGACAAAAAATTCTTAAATTATTAGTATTTCTACTATTATTTACTATCATTATCAGGGAGTTTATTAAGATGCAGATTAGATTTTGGGGTACAAGAGGTTCTCTTCCAGCCCCTATAAATAATAAAGAATATAGGGATAGACTTTACAGAATTCTTGAATTATCTATAAAAAACCGGCTTAACAAAATTGAAGATATCGATAATTTTATCACAAATCTTCCTAATGAACTGCAATATTTATGCGGCGGCGACACTACATGCGTTTCTGTTAAATCCAATTCAGGAAAATTATATATAATTGATTGCGGGACAGGACTCAGAAGGCTTGGCGATTTTTTGATGATGGGAGAATGCAGCGCAGGGAAAGGAGAGCTAAATATAATGATTACCCATAATCATTGGGATCATATTCAAGGGCTGCCTTTTTTCAAACCTATTTATATAGCCGGCAATATCCTTAATATTTATTCTCCATATGAGAATCAGCAGGCGGCTTTAGAAAATCAGATGGCAAGCCCTTATTTTCCAGCTAAATTTCAAGATACTCCATCAACAAAAAATTATTATCTTATTGAATATCCGCAAAAAAATCCACTCCAATTAGAGGAGGATCTTTTTCTAAGTATATATCCTCTTAAACATCCGCAAGGCTGTTATGCCTATAAGTTTGTGCAGAATAATAAATCTTTTATATTTGCAACAGATGCGGAATTTACCGGCGAGGCTATTGAGTCCTCCGGCGCAACAATAGATTTTTTTACAAATGCCGATATCCTTGTTCTTGATTCTCAATATACCCTTGATGAAGCCTTTATAAAAGTAGACTGGGGTCACACGAGTTATACAATGGCTGTAAACTGCGCTTCCAACTGGAATATTAACAAACTCATATTGACTCATCATGAGCCTGCATATTCAGATGATATTCTTCAATCCAATCATCTTTTAGCCCTTGAACATGCGCAGCTTCTTTCAAATATACACACAGAGATACTCCTTGGAAGGGAGGGGATGATTTTTGACCTTTAAAAAATTTATTGTCTCAACATTTTTGATTCTGTTAATATGGGCGCAGTTAGTATATTCGCGCGGAACAAACTCGGATAATAATGCCGGGAATCAAAGACATTCGGAAAAGAGCTTAAAGGATCACAAATACTTTTTCTATTTTATAGATCCAACCATAACAAACAGCGGCGATGATGCAGAAATAACCATACTGACAGAAGCAGTCAGACGCGATTTAATATCCCGCATATTGTATATGAGATTTGAATTTAATCCTGCAATGAAGGAGATAATAAATACACAAAAACTTCTTATAACACTTTATAGCAAAGTTGCGCTTAGAGAGATAGATAGCGCAACAGCGCTTTTAAATGAAAGCGCTGTTGAGGTATTCAATAATAAAGACAGTAAATCTAAACTTTATTTGTCCCTTGGCTATAGGTCTGTAGACTTTGCAAGAAAGGTAAAGATTATGTCGGATAATCTTCCTAAAACTAACTATTCAATTAGACTTTATGAATATGTGAAAGCTATTAAAAGCGCAAAATATAGCAAACGATATGCAATAATCGCCTTAATAGAGAATAGACTGCCATTAGAAAAGAAAGATAGAATGGATTATAATAAGTACGATATAGTACAGGGTTTAATCAACCAGTATATTCCTGAGAATATAGAGAAATATAGCGCAATTCATTTTGACGATTTTTATAAAGTTGATTCATCTAAATCAATTTATGAGGCTATTAGATCTAATCCTGAAATTGAAAAAATACCCGAATATAAAGATTATTTTAAAGGATATCTATGAAAAAAATATTATTAACTTTTTTTATAATTATAATATGCTCAGTATCTTGCGCTAAATCTAAAAATGATTTTGAGTTATCTGCCGAGTTATCTGAAAGAGGATTTTATTATAGCTCTGATCAGGTAATACAAGAGTTTGAAAAAAATAGTAAAAACGCGCAAAAGAACTTCATTTTAGCAAGGGCATACAGAGATAAAAAAGAATTAAAAAATGCGCTGATATATTATTCTAATAGCTGCTTTAATGATAATTATAACTTTAATTTACGCCTATTCCCTCAGCCTGTTTATTCGTTTGTTAAGTCTTCGAGCGGTAGAAGCATATTTTATTATGATTCTGTATATGAAATAGCTTCAATTTTTTTTCAGTATGATGAGCACGAATTTGTTATTAAATTTGTTGATCTTATAAAAAAAAATAAAACTGCGCTGTACAGAGAAGCAATTATATTAAAATCAAAATCACTGCAAAAATTAAATCGCTTTAAAGACGCAGAGAGTGAGCTTAAAGATATATTGCCTCTCTTTAAAGATAGCGGTTCTTTAGCATCTGTTTATTTAAGATTAGGTTCTGTTTACGAATCTGATAGAGATTTTAATAAGGCTGTAGATTCATATATTGACGTTATTAAATCCGAAGGCGGAGCATGGCAGAATACCATTGCAGCTAAACGCATAATCTACCTGATAGATGAACATAAAATTCAGTTAGATACAAATGAGAAAAAATCTTTATTCGCATCTTCATTATATGATGCGGGAGAATATGATAAAGCCCTTCAATATGCCGATGAAATTTTAAAAGATGAAAAGTCTTCTATAAAAGAAACTGCAAACAGAACAGAAACTATAAACATGGCAGAAACTATAAAAATAAAAGCGCTTACTAAAAAAAATAGTAAGGAGATTTTTGCTTTCTTAAAAACAACTGAGAAGAATTCCAACTATGATCAATTGCTGTTAGAGCACGCAAATATATTATGGGAGAATGGAAAAAAATATGATTCTATAAAGGTTTTAGATAAACTTCTTTCAACATCCGATGATAACATATTAGAGAGAGTTTTAACCAGACTGTCATTTTTTTATGAAGAGAGGAATAAACCTGAATTCATTAAGTATATGGAATTATATATTAAGAAATTCCCAAGTGACGCAAAGAGCGGACGTTTTATCTGGCTTATTGGGCGCTACTATGTAAGAAATTCGGACAGCAAAAAAGCTATAGAATATTTCAATAAGGGTATAAAAGAGTATCCTGACAATATATATACATCATACTCAAGATTTTGGCTGCAAAAAATTAATCCTAACAATAAAAAAACAAATGATGAGTTTCTTGAAGAGATGAGCAACCATCCCGATTCATATCATGCTTTAACACTCATGAAAGCAAAGGCTGATAAAACCGAGACCTTAACCTTATCAAAAGAATTTGAAAAAGCTATAAAAGATAAAAATGGTAATAGCGCGAAAATTTTTCATAATCTTTTATTTATAAAAAACGGCTATGACAGTTCATATTCGGATAGAATAAAAGAATTGTCTTCAGATACTATTTCACAATATAATCAGATTGCCGATTTGATGAAAAATCCCGTATTAATAAGCAGCTATAAACAGCTGTTGCTTAATGCCGAAACATATTTTTATAGCGGAGACATTGACAGTCTTAATAGAGAACTCAGACTAATTCCGGATAATGACACTGAGGCTCAAAAGGATATGGCGCTTGCAATAATGCTGCATTCGATAAAGCATAAATATTTCTGTTACTCAACCTATTATGGATTTAAACTTTTAAATATACTTAAAATAAAAGAGAATCTATCACTCCTGCCTAAGACATTTTCAGAAGCTCTCTATCCTTATGGATTTGAAGAGTGTGTCAATAGTGAGAGTAAATCGTATAATATTAAATCTGAAATAGTTTTATCAATGATAAAGATTGAATCCAATTTTAACTTTAATGCAGTATCGCCTGTCGGAGCTTCGGGGCTTATGCAGCTAATGCCGCAGACTGCAAAGGGTATAGCTAAGAATCTTAAGATCAGTAAGTACAATCTGTATGATCCGTGCACTTCTATTAAATTCGGAGTAGATTATATCTCCTGGCTTAATAAATATTATAAAGGCCAGATTGAATATATGGTTGCGGCATATAATGGCGGCGCCGGGAATGTTGATAAATGGAAAACAAGGGAGTTAAATTCCAAGGATATGGATTATTTTTCAGAGTTCACTCCATTTAACGAAACAAGGGATTATATATTCAGGACAAAAAAGTATATAATACAATATGAATCTATATATAAAAAGCGTTGAAACTCCGTGCGGGGATTAATTACGAGATATATCAATGAAGTGCCCTATATTATATCTCCTAATTATATTTTCGCATCTTTTAGCATGCAGCAGTCAATTTAAAGAAGATGCTAAGATACAAAAAGAGATAATAACTGCTGTTAATAGTTATAATGATGATAATTGGGAAATACGTTTTTCAGCAGTAAAAAATATTTCAAAATATTCCAACACAGTCTATGCTAAAAATTCCATACTCCTTTTAATAAAAGCGCTTGATGATCCATACTCAGAGGTAAGGATAGAGGCTTTGAAGTCTTTAAAAAAGATAAAGGCTGCAGCAGCAGAAGAGAAAATCGGCGATTTGGCGCTGACAGATGAAAGTTCCAATGTAAGATATTTTGCTTACTTAGCTCTGGAGGAATATACCAATATATCAAATGAGAATATTTTTTTGCAGGGAGTAAACGATAATGACTGGCTTGTTAAAGAGGCGGCGCTTAGAGGGTTATTGAGAATACATGACGGCGCTATTCAGATGAAGCATATTGATATAATTATAGATTGTATAAAAAGTAAAAATATAGCTATAAGGTTAACAGCAATACAGCATCTGACAATTAAGAGCACGTTGATTTATGATGAATTAGCTGATATAATAAATGATCAAACAAGCGGCTTGACAATTCTTAAAACCGCTTTAAGTGGAATTAAGGGATATAAATTTGATATAAAGACAAAGATGAGAATTATTGAACTGCTCACTCACACAGATAAGAATGTAAGATTATTATCTCTTCAAGCTTTACAGTATGAAAAAGCAAATCTTGATAATTAGTCGGACCTCTATGCTATTTAATGGAAAATAATGAAAAAATAATTGAATGAAAATTATAGTACTTACTAAATGGATAAAGTCAAGAAGAAATGATTTAATACTGTTAAAAAGATGTCTATCAGATTAAGGGGTAAAAGATGTTTATAGAAAACGTTTTAATCAATGGTCCAATAGGAGAATCAGTTAATAAAAAAATAGGGGGACTATATCTGATTGAGCGAAATATAAAACTTCTTTCACAGATTGGCATTAAAAAGATATATATCAATTTTTCTGACTCGGATTTAGAATTATTCAACCAAAAAATTTTAAAGTATATTAATAAAGTTAAAGCAAAAATTATTATTGATAAATCAACAACCCCTAAGAACGGTTTACTAAAATTAACGCCTGAAATTTTTTTACAACAGCAATACTTTAACTATCCGGAAAAATATTTTAAATTAGAGAATGGGAATTATACGCCTGTCATATCAGACGAGCTGTTTGAGATAAAGAATAAAAGCGACATAAAAAAATGCGAAAAATTCATATCCACTTATATTATTGAGAATACAGGGGGATTCATTGCGCAGAAGATTAATAAGAGGATTTCATTACCTATTAGCATTAGATTAGCAAAGACGCGCATACATCCCAATTACTTAACTTTTTTTAATATGATAATCGGTGTTTTAAGTTCATGCTTCATATATCTATCAACATATTCCTATTATTCCGGCACAGTGAATTATATTTTAATGATTTTAGGAGGACTCTTCTTCCAGGCAGCATCTGTGCTTGATGGCGTTGACGGAGAAGTCGCGAAATTTACACTTACTGTCTCAAAGTTCGGCGGTTGGTTAGATACATTCAGTGATAATACAACTCTTCTTTTATTCCTTATTTCTAACTCATATTTATTCTATACTGTAATGGGCGGGATCGCGTCTTTTGTTACAATAATTGTGCTTTTTATCTCTCTTGCTGTAATGCTTTATATTATGATTAATTTTCTTTCAAAATTCAGCGATTCAGGGTCATTAGTGGCTTATGACAGGGAATTTCTTCAAACACTGCCGGCAGGCGATATACTTGTGAAATTTGCATTGAAGATGAAATATCTTACAAAAAAAGAGATGTTTTCAATAATTTTTTGCTTAATGGGATTTACAGGTTATATATATTTAATTATTCCAATGGCTGCATTTGTTCTTTTAGCTGCCGCAATTATACTTACAATAATACACTTTAGGTTTATAAAAGAAGTGAAAAAGAAAAAAGGGTGATTTTTTAACCGTTCACTTGAGCTTTTCTATGATCGATGTGAGTTGCTTTGACCTGTCTTTTTTTAATCTTAGGAGCGCCTTCGGGATTATATCTGTCCTGAACATCCTCTATCTTATTTGTAACTAACATACGGACAGCCTGTTCTGCTTTATTGAGGATATCAATTAACAATAGATTCTCTTCCAAAGTAAAGTCCTGTAATAGATAATCATCCATTGATACGCCTTCAGGGCATGCGCTTACTCCAACCCTTACTTTAGCAAATTTGCCGGATTTTAGGGCAACAGCCATTGATTCAACGCCTATATGGTTAAGGTTTGATTCAATATAATCAACCCTTAGCTCACCCAGTTCCAAAGAGGGATCTTCAACAATGCAAATAATATCCTTAACATTGATTCTAAGGAATGAAGCTATATATAAAACCGATTCTCCAATTAGAGTAATAAATGTCTGAGGTTTAAGCAGAACAATATCGTTTTTTAATATTTTACCGCGGCCTATTATGGATTTCTTCTTTTTTATTCTGACTTCAATATTTTCATTATTGGCCAAAATATCAATAACTTTAAAACCGATATTCTGCCTATTATTTGCAAATCTTTCGCCAGGATTACCGAAACCGACTATTAATTTCAAAAAGTTACCTCTTTTTTTAGAAAACTTTAATCTGTATCTGTATGAATTTTTACTGATTTTATAGTTTCATAAAAAGATTTATTTAACATTGAATAATTATTCTGATTGTGCTTCTGTAGTCTCACCACCAGATTGACCCTCTTCACTTGCTGCTTTTGTTTTTTCTACTGCTACAATAATATTCTCTGCTGTTGTTAAAATTTCAATTTTTTCTCCATGTTTCACATCACCAACATGTATTATCTCTCCGGGGAGTAAGGCTGAAATATCTACAGTAATCTTTTCAGGAAGATCTCCCGGCAGACATTGAATTAATAATTCCCTTTCACCATGTTGAAGGATTCCGCCCAGCTTTAAACCTGCCGGAGTTCCAAGTAACTCTATTGGAACATGTGTTTTAATCTTTTCACTCTTTGTTACTCTAAAAAGATCAAGGTGCAGAATTTTGCCCGTTACTGGGTCTTTTTGAAAACTTTTAACAAATGCCATTATATCTTGCTGCCCCTCTATATGAAGGTCAAAAATAACGCTCTCTAATATATGACCTTTGAAAAGATTTTGCAATTCTTTTTCTTTCACTTTTATAGACTCGGATTTACCGTGTGAATAAACAACTGCCGGTATAAAACCTTCGCTTCTGAGCCTGTTATTGTTATTCTTTCCTCTGCTGTCTTTTTTTACAGCTGTTAATGATTTTGCACTCATTTATCTTACTCCTTTTATTAACGCTTATACAATTATTCAAAAATTAATTTCATAAAAAAAGCGAACTTACAGATTCTCCATTATGTATCCTTCTTATTGCTTCACCGAATAACGGAGCAATTGAAAGCACTTTCATGTTATTAAGCTTTTTCTCTTCAGGGAGAGGTATAGAATCAGTAAAAATTATCTCTTTAAAGTCCGCTATCTTTAAATTTTCTACTGCATTATCCGAAAGAACCGGATGTGAAAAAAAACAGTAGATATCTTTTGCTCCTCTCTCCTTTAGCGCTATTGCAGCTTTTGATATTGAACCTGCAGTGTCGGCAATATCGTCAACTAATATACAATTCTTGCCGGAAACCTCGCCAATAACATTCATTACATCGGAAATATTTGCTTCGGTTCTTCTTTTATCAATAATAGCAAGGCTTGTATCAAGTTTTTTAGCCAGAAATCTTGCCCTGTCAACTCCTCCTGCATCCGGTGATACGACTACTACATTCTCAATCTTCAACTCTGATAAATATTGAATAGCAGTCGGGGTTGCATAGAGATTATCAACCGGTATATCAAAAAAGCCCTGTATCTGGTCTGCATGAAGATCCATAGTCAGTACCCTGTCTGCTCCGGTAACCTGAATGATATTAGATACAACCTTTGCCGAAATAGGTACCCTTGGCTCAACCTTTCTATCCTGTCTTGCGTAGCCAAAATATGGAATAACAGCTGTAACCCTCAAAGCAGAAGCTCTTACTGCCGCATCAATAATAAACAGAAGTTCCATTATATGGTCATTAGATGGATTACATGTCGATTGAATAATGAAAACATCATGCGCCCTGACATTATCTTTTATCTTTACAGATATCTCACCATCTTTGAATCTTTGCAGATCTATGCCTGAAAGCTCCATTTCAAGATAGCGAGCAATTTCTAAAGCAAGAGCATTGTTTGATAATCCAGAAAATATTTTTAACGAACCGTTAGTCATTAATTTAATCCTTCTTTCATAGCAACATACTGTTCCAGTGATATAAGTTCTTCTTTTGTATTAATCCCGCTACCTTCAATTGAATTAATTAATTGCAGGATTTCAACGTTTAAGCCAACACTTAATATGTAATTCAAAACATCGGGAAGATAATATTCCCCTTGAGCATTTTCTGTATTTATTCTCTTTAAGCCTTCAAACAGATATTTACTTTTAAAGATATATGTTCCGCTGTTAACTTCCTTTATCTTACGCACTTCGTCATTAGCATCTTTCTCTTCAACAATCCTTACAAATCTTTTGTTCTCTTTAACAATTCTACCATATCCGGTCGGATTATCCTGTATCATCGTAAGAACTGCAGCTCCGTTTTTTTCATTATCTGCTAATGATATTAAGTTTTTAAATGTTTCGGGTTTAATTAATGGAACATCTCCACAAGCAACAATAATATCTCCGTTATAATTTTTAAAATACTCTTCAGCCTGCATTACAGCGTGTCCCGTACCAAGCTGTTCATACTGCCAAACATAGTTAACCCTGCTCCCAAGTCTATCTATTACTTCATCACCTTTATAACCAACAACAACTAAGATGTCATCAATTCCTGCAATATTCAGGTTATCCACAACATGTTCAATTAAGGATTTTCCACATAGTGGATGAAGTACTTTTGGAATATGGGACTTCATCCGAACCCCTTTTCCGCCGGCGAGCACAATTGAAGAGATTTTTTTAATAATTCATCTCCTAAATTGATAGATTCTGAGGCGCAAGGATTCGAACCTTGGATGCCGAGACCAAAACCCGGTGCCTTACCACTTGGCGACGCCTCAATCGCTTAATCTAAAAGCTTTCCGCTTTCCGACATATTCCATAAAATACACTGGTAAAGTCAATTATTAATTTATATTCTGATGGAATTTAGTATAATACACCCTATTCTTTTGTTTTTCAAGCGTTTTTTTAAAATCTTTTGCACTGTTTTTATCATTAAAAATACCAAAAATACTAGAGCCTGAGCCTGACATTGAGGCAAAAATAGCTCCATTTTTATACATTTTTTCTTTAATTAATCCAATCTGAGGGTATATATTAAAAATTGTAGCTTCAAAATCATTACTAAAAATATCTTTCCATTTTGATTCTATACCTATCTGTTTTTCTATTTCTCTTTTTTTATCAATACAATCTATCTCTCTATCTGATATTTCCCTTTTTAACGAATTATATGCGTCTCCTGTATTAACATGTATTCCATTGTTGACTAAAAGAATATGACTATCACTATAGATTTCAATTGGAGAGATATGCTCACCCTTACCCTCCACAAAGGCAAATCCCCCTTTAAAAAAAAACGGAACATCCGAACCGGTATTTATAGCAGCCTCTGTTACATAGCTGTCAATCCCTCTGCCAAACAGCTCCGACACTATCTTTAAGGCTGCTGCCGCATTACTGCTTCCGCCTCCAAGTCCGGCGCCTGATGGTATATTTTTAATTATACTAAATGTAAAATCTCCGCCCTTATTTATAAGGCTTAAGTATTTTTTTACAGCGATTGTTATAAGATTTTTTTCTGACGGGGTATCTTTCAATATTGAAGAGGATTTTATTCCTTTATCTATAATTTTTACAGATACATGCTTGGGATTATCTGATAAGGTATAACTCTCAACATTTAAAATATCATGAAGGTCAAGCTCTGCCATGACGCTGAAAAGATTATGGTATTTATCTATCCTCTTATTTAAAACTTCAAGGTGTAGATTTATTTTTGCAAAAGATTTAATGAGTTTTCTCCTTCAATAGACTGTTAATATTCATTTAATTCTTAGTCTTAGTGAAATATTATAATATCTATATGCGTATGTCAAATAAGTAATTATTTAACTTTTAATGAACTAATATTATGCGAACATGAAAAAAATGATTTTACAGAAATTAAAATTGATAATATTCTACTTGTAATTACCATAGATTACAAGTATTATTGTATTACCTGATTACGGAAAATTCAAAATGACGAACTGTTTGAATAATCTACAACCAATATTTATGGAGAAACATTTAATAAATAGAGATTTAAATATAGTAATAATTTTTAAAAAGGTGAAGTTATGAGTAATATTGAATCTTTTATTAATGCAGTTAAAAAGTATAAAAATATTATGATTATAATTGTCGGATCCCCCGATCCGGACGCGCTTGCCTCTGCTTATGCCTTAAAGTGTATTCTATCTACAGTATCAGTCAATTCAGATATAATTATCACACAAAAAATATCTCTATCACAGAATAATGCTTTTGTTAAATATCTGCATATACCCTTAATATTTAAAAAGACTCCCACTCCGCAGAAATATGACGCATATATTATACCTGATTTTCAAAATAATATTGTTGAAGGAATCTCTGACAAGATACCCTGCGCTGCTCATATAGATCACCATGGTGTTAAAGGCAATATTGCGCCGGCAGATTTTTCTATTATTGATACGAAAGCCGGATCAACATGTTCAATAATTACATCGATGATAAAAGACTACTCGGGTAATTTCGATGATAAAGACATTGTTTCAATATGTACTGCTCTAATGTTTGGAATTCAGACAGATACTGATAAATATGTCCATGCTACCGACATAGATATGAATGCAATCAATTACTTATCTGAATATTCGGATAAAGCAATAATCAACAAACTTAATGGTATCGAAATGTCTCCTACAACAATGAAATATTATAATAAAGCTAAAGAAAATCTTTACATATATAAAGACTGGCACATATATGGAATTGGATATATCGATGCCGGACACCGCGATTCCATAGCTATTACAGCCGATCTTCTTTTAAATAAACCGGAAAGTCAAACAGTGATAGTGTATGCAATAGTTGAAGATACAAAAGGTCTATTCTTAGATGCTTCAATAAGATCAAAATCAAAAAAACTCGATATTAACTCATTGATAAAAAATATAACTCCAACAGGCGGCGGAAGGAATTATAAAGGGGCATACCAGATTAAGATGGATTATTTTAAAGATTGTCCTGATAAAGAATTATTATTTAAAATAGCAGGACTTACAACTGTTGAAAAAATTAAAAAGGCCAGAGATAAAATTCACATATCTGAAATTTCTACACTCTATGAATCAGCTTTAAAGAGGGTTATTTCATTTTTTAAAAAATAAATGAAATATTTCCTACTATCTCGTATGAGAAAACTTCTCTGCTGATAGTATTATCATCTCTGTTTCTAAAATTTTCTATTGCTAAACTTCCGCTGATTCCTCCCTGTATATTTTTATGGAGGTCAAGCGTCAATTTTGATGTCAGCATAAAAAGATCATATGGTTCCGGCGCTACTATTCTATAGTAGTCATATCTATTTATGTCCATTTTATATTCTATAGAAAATAAAGGAGTATTTGTGAGCTGATAAAAATTCGAGAATATATTATACAGCCATACTACATCAGTTTCAAATGTAGAGATAAATCTGTGACCATAATCTCTCTCTATAAATTTATTATTCCCCTCCATATTCATAATATAAATATAATCTCTATCATTTTCTTTAAGGTCTATACTTATATACTCTTTGTTTGTTTTTATTCTATATTCATACTCATATTTAAATCCCAGACTGTTTCTATTCCATTTAAAGACTATTCCGCATGATGGTGATATTTTTTTCTCATTGATATTATAGGTAATAAGCATACTGTCTGTGACATTTAATCCAATATTTATTAATGACGAATAGTAAGTTGAACCATTGCTGCTATCTTTTTTTAAAAAATCGAATTTAAAAATTTTTAAGAGATCAAATTCAAAATTGATTCCCGTATCCATAATTAATACCTGATTAGGGATACCAAATATGTTCCTCCTTTCACAAACCTGATTTATATTCCAAAAACAGGTAACATCAACAATGCCGGCATCAACGGACAGGTCGGTTGTAAATCCATCCATAAGTTTAAGAGAGTTATTATATTCATTAGAATTGCTGATCCCTTTAGTCATTTTATCATCGTTAAGCGTTTTGTATATAAAATCACGGGCTGCTCCGGAATTTCCTCTTCCTTTAAAATAATAGCCCGGATATCTGCCGAATAAATCATATACAGCAGGCGAGAAATTCGACAGCACATTCGTTACGCCATACTTCTCATTAAATAACCCTGTATTCTCTCCTTCAAATGGGACATCCTTCTCATCAAAATAGACTGAGCGGTTATAATTAATCTGAAAATGTTTTATATTCTCAAAAATTTTTATCTTCGCCAGATGGATCGGCAGTTTAATCCCCGCTAATAGATTAGACATGCTGTTTTTGTATCTATTAAATCCTTCACTAATTGGTTGATCGTCTATATAATCTTTAAAACCATTTTCCTGATAATTGAAATCCGTAGAATATTCCGGAGATAAATATTTAAATGCTTTAGACCCTATAGTAATATTAGCGCCGTTAATCCTTTCTAATAATTTTGAATTATCTCCGTAAAAATATGGGAGATGAAAATTTCCATTTATATCTTTCAGAACCCCTGTTTCATTATATTTATCACTCCCTTTTAATTGTACAATTTCACTTAGGGAGGTATTAATTTTTGGTCTAAGAAAAAATAGAGAGTTGGAATATTCCATCTCAATTTTAACATTTGAACTTTGTGTTTTTTCAGCTTCCTGCAATGGAATAGATGTTGATAGAGCAGTATTGTCACCCAAAAGGGAATCTCGATTAATTCTATTATGAGAGAAAGACATATCAAGCATCATCCGCAAGTGAAGATCTCCATATAAAAAATCAGTAAAACTCTGTTTGTAAAGAATAGTCGGAGAATGAACGATCTTCATTTTATCTTCAATATATCCAATTCCTGTTATACCTCCAACTGATGTTGCAGCTTCATGGGAGTTTTCATTTCTATCTATAGAGTAGCTGACTGAAATATACGGGTTGTCTTGCGAAGCTATAGTCGAATTCAACATTAAATAATCGCGCCTTGCATCGCCCCTTTTTATATCAATAACCTCTTCATTAAAACTGTCTGTACTGCTTAATTCATTTATATAATTTACATTAACATTCCAATTAGGGAATATATTTGTTGATGCGAATAATTCATTGTAGTTCTCTTTAATATTAGATACTGTTTTATTGATTGAATTAAACTGCGAAGAGTGTCCCTTATTAATATATCGGAGATTCATATCTGAAAGAACGGGAACGCCTGTGTCTGTTTTAAAGAGCGGCTGTAATATATTAAGTTCAAATTCATACCAGTAAGCATCACCCCGGAGTTTATCCGGTTCGGATACATATATTTCATTTAACCAGATTTTCCCGCTGGTTCCGGAACCATATATAACAGCCTTTATAAACTTTATTCTTTTTAAATCGGGATTTCCTTCCGTATGAAATTTTTCTATATAGCCGCTTGAGTTTTCTGCCAGTTTTAGTTTTAGCTCTTTCCAATTCCCCATAGGCGGAAAATCCGGTTTTACCCTGTATTCAATATAATCATTGCCGGATGAACCTATTACAAATCCAATTTCATTCGTACTGTCAATACTTCTGGCATTAAGCCAAATACTCATTGTCTTATAATATCTTATATCCAGCTCTTTTGTAAATTTTCTCTGAATAGAGACATTGTTGTCTGAATTTGGAATATTATATTCTATTTGAAGAGCTGTTTCACTTTCAATATTTATGTCATCAATGTTTCTGCTTCCATAAAGCGACTTATAAACACCGGATTCACGTATTAAAAAAGAATCGTTTTTATACTCAGGGTCATCAATAGAATTAACAAGAGTAATCTTAATCCTGTCGGAATTATCTATGGGACTGCCATTGAGCTCAGGATTTTTCCATTTTGAACTTATAATCTTAAGAGTATCTATTGAGACTCTTCCTCTGTTTCCAACTCCTTTTTCCAGATAGAGTCTAATACTTGTTGTCTGCTGTAGTGTCAATATCTGAGCAGGCGTTAAGGTACTCCAATTTATATAAATTCTTCTCTTTTCCCACACGCCGGTTGGATTCATTGTTCCTAAATTAACAGTATAAACATTATCTATAGTATCCAACACTCCATTCCCATTTAGATCCTCAGTGTTTAGTACTCCATCGCCTAAGGTTGTACTGTTTAAACATGGTCCGCTGCCTACCCGCGTAAAATTATTACCATTGGAATTATTACCATGAAATTCATATCCTCTATCTTCGGAATACCCTGTTGAAGGATTAGAATCTATGTAACCGTTCCTGTTAAGATCCTCCGTATGAAGAATGCCGTCTCCGTCGGAATCTTCATTAACAGTTCCAATATCCATTGATAAAGTGACGGACTCTCCTGCGCCTCCGTCATACTTAACCCACACCTCAATATACTGCATACCTGAAAGATCAATAGCCGTATCTGTTAAATGTCTGGTAACGGCAGTGACAACAGAGCCGTAAGTAAAATCGAAATCAAATGCAAGAGATACCTGCTGGCTTTGCTCAAGAATATCATTATTGTCTATATGACCCATGGCAATATTATAAGGTCCGGGTTTTACAGAGTAGTCTATCTCGTGGGGCGTAAATCCGGGTCCTCTTAAAGTTTCCAGAGAGCTTAAACTTCTATAATATTTATAATAAAGTGTACCTCGATTATTTTGACTATATAAAGCAGGCATTGACGACAGTATCCAGTCTTTTTCAGATAGAGAGACCGATATTATTTCATCAGGGTTTTCCATGTTGTCAATAAGGGCTTTACCGAATGTATTTGTGTCGGTATAGCTCCTTGCATATTCACCGTAAGCAGAGAACTCTGCAGGAATAGTTTTCTTTTTCTTATCTGCAAAGATGTTATATAGATCGGCAATCCTGCCGGGATTTAATTTTAGCGATGCATCACCCTCAAACATAAGGGTTTGTCCTCCCTCTCTCCCTGCCTCAGGGATAACATCCATTCTTCCGTCCCTTGAAAGGAGAAAACTGCCTCCAATCCTCAAACTCTTGTTTATATCATAATCTGCGCGTACTCCGCCTATAAATTTTTCTGCAGTCGAGCCAAAGGGAAGATATTCATACTTGATTTCAATTCTTGTATCCGAACTTATTACAGGATTATCAAAATTAGAAAACGATACAAAACCGGATTCATGATCTACGCTGTAAAGAGATGAAGACAGATCCTTTTCATCAACCTTGATGCGCACGCTGTTTTCAATTAAGTTATTATATTTTAGTTTAAAGAATCTTGCCTCAGAATAATAGTAAGAAGACATTTTGAACTTTGAGTATAGATAGGCATCTGTAATTTTTATCTCATTGTATATCTTTGAAGCATTTAATGCAGAAAGGAGTGATTTATACGGTTCTCTTGTATAAAATGATACGTTCCCGTCAACAAGGTCCAATTTATACTTTCCTAATTTAGTTATAATGTCTTTCTGCATTATCTGATTATCTTCATAAAAATTCAAAGAAAAATCCGAAGCAAGTATGTTTTTAGCGCCAAGTGAATAGACAGACCTTATTTCATATACGTCAAGATTGATCTTGCCATCTTTGTTTTTATCTTCCCATGGTATGGCATCTTCATTGATTGAGTATCCATATTTAATAAAAACAAAAATCCTGTCATTAAAGATATCGGGTCCCGGATAGACAGCGCAAGGATCTAATGTTCCGCCGTTTCTTTTATATACCGCAAATATTCTGGAATTTTCAGGAATACTTTTTAGAAACTGAATAACGCCTGTGGTGAAATTAATAGTGTAATCGCTGCCGTTTACCATTTTTGTATAGTAGCCTCCATCAAATGGAAGGATAATGGCATTATTGTTAGTATAAGGATTCTGATTATCAATGTATAGTTCAAAGCCTGACGCTAAGATATTGACCGGATTGAGCGTATAGTTAGCAGGATCAAATCCGGCAGATATCAGATTAGATGTCATAGCTACACTTGAACGGGCTGCGCTAAGAGATGGTATAGTATTTACTCCGTCATATCTGAGAAATGGTTCAAGCTGGTAATAGGTCCCTCTAACGTACTGATAATCTAAGATTGTCATCTCACCCGGAGATGAGTTCCCTCTAAAATACTCTAAGGCAGTCTCTCCGCGGGCTATACTTCCAAATGCCTTAAATAGTAAATTACCCTTTCTTATTGTAAAATCTGCTCCAAGTCCTTTTGCATCGGTATTGTCATAAACAGCATATTTTGAATGATTAAACTTTATATCTATCTCTCCAACATTTATCTCTCTTATAACCTCTTTATCCGAGACAGCCTTATAATTCATGATATAGCGATTTTCTTTTCTTCTGCTGTCATGATCAATATATACGGTAATCCTGTCGCCGATAGTACCATCTACATGTAATTGAATAATCTGTTCGGGAAGAAAACCGGGAGTTATTATTCTGGATTCTGGTTTGTCTTCATCATACTGTTTATACTTACTATTTGTAAAAAAGGACTCTCCATATTTAAGATTCATCTTAATTGAACCAAGGGCATTTATATTGACCATATCATCTGAGTATATGTTACCTTCTTTAACTCGAGCTATATGCTCATTGTATTGATAATCTGTTACATATTCAGCCCAGTCGTTATTTTTAAAAAAAGCATCTATATCAGTATCAGTCTCATCAGGGAGGAAAGATTTGCCGTTATTGTTATTATCGGTTTTTTTAACAGGCTGGTTTTTTTCAGCCTTTTGGTTAAGGAATTGAGTCATTTTTCCTTTTGAGGCTGCATTGTTTTGCCCTACAGCATAATAGATAGATGCTGTTATCACAATAATCGCTGAGGCGTAAATTATAAATATTCTATACATTTATCTGCTGTTATTAATAATTCATTTTAACAGCCGATTGTAGAATATTGCTATAAACTGGGCAATAAAAATATTACCACATCCTGCTCATATATGGATAAGGATTAATGGCTACATCTCCAAGTCTGATTTCATAATGACAGTGATTTCCCGTTGCATTACCGGTCATACCGACAAAGCCCACTACTGTTCCGGCTTTTATAGTCTGAGTAGTATTAACTCCAACATTAATTCCGCTCATATGGGCATAGATTGTTTCATAGCCGTATTTATGCTTAATCTTAACAGCTTTACCATATCCTCCCATCCATCCTGCAAACACAACACAGCCCGGCGCAGTTGAATGTATTGCTGTACCGGGTGAAGCTGCAATATCAATACCTGTATGAAAATCTCTTCCGTGGCCAAACGGCGATCTTCTCCATCCGAAGAGGGATGTTATATGTCCCGGATTTGGGATCAATGAAGGCATCTGATTCATAACCCTGTTTCTTTCATTTATAAAATTTTCAACTGTCTTAATAATATTTGTAGTATTAGTTAAATCCGTTTGGATCTTTTTTATTGAATATATATCATCAGAGATAATCTTTTTATTTTTGATGAGTATATCAATCCCGTCAATATCAGAGTCATTGTACGACCATAGATCGCCTATCTCTTCCGTATCCGATGAAAGTTGATATATACTCTCTATTTCAGGTTTGAGAACTTCTATAATATTTGATATTTCATTTGTCAGCTGCTCATATTTAACAAGATCAGCCTTAATACCTCTATATGAAAGAAGCTGTTTTTTTACCTCATCCTCTTCTGCTTTATTTTTTATTACTGCGTATGATGATGTTATAATAATGAAGACAAACAGGCTGATAAAAAACATTATGATAAATTTAGATATTTGAAAATTGACGATCTTTTTTTCATCATGAGGAATAAACATTATAGTCATCTTTTCATGACCCTTCTCAACAAACCTGTTCCAAAACTTTTCACTTCTTTTTTTAAACATGAAAAATTTTTCATATAATCTTCGTGTTAATCTGTTTTTGTAATCCCTTATTTCAAATTTCATTTTTTACCTGTTTATCCTCTTTGAAATGTTTAAGTTTAATACTATCTTATAATAAAATAATCTCATTTATTATAAATAAAACTTTTTTGTTTTTAATTCTACTAAGGAATAATGAAATCATTAATTTTGTACACAAATAGCACTTTATTCATATTTAGCAACTATTTTTATTTATTATATACGCCACTCTATAAATAAGTAAGAACAATTTTTTAATGAAAAGATACATAATATTCATAAATTTTTTTAATACAAATTACAAATTACAATGTACAAATTACAAATAGAGGCTCTGACCCCACATCTTTTTAATAGACCGAGGCAAAATGCGAGAGAAAATGAATGAAGAATGTGAACTGCTTGACGAAAAATTTTGTTGATATCTAATAAAGAGAAAGGAGCTTGAATATGAATTATTTAAAAAATTTGATATGGATTTTATTGTTTGCTCAACTGTTTTTATTATCTTGTGTATGTGATAAGAAAGAAGCGATAAAGTCAATAACAACTGATAATGAAGAATTTAAAAAAAATACTAATTTAGAAAAAATAAAAAATAGAGAATATTACTATAAGATATTAGAAGAAGACAGTTTGGCAAGGATCGCAGATAAGCATGGATTAAAACCGCCAATAGAGTGGGCAAGGAAGATATTGGAAGACAGTAATAATTCATGGATGCATACGGAATCGGATAAGTATGGAAAGAAGGTAAAGAGACAAATACATATTGGCAATCACAAGTATGCAATTTATGACTCATCAAAATACGGACCTGGTTATAGAGGATATGAAGACCCTCATCAAATAATATTTTATGCAGGAGAGAAGATTTGGATCCCGAAAGAAGTTCCTACAATGAAGGTGCGGTTAGCGATGGAAGCCGGAACATATTCGGAGGATGAGAAATATACATTATCCGGATATGATGATAATGGTGAGTTAATATACAGGAAAAGTTTAATAGTAAAAGAAGATGCTATAGATAATAATGGAATTAAGGAACTGATATTTCAAGCAACACCAAGAAATTTAAAATATACTCTTGAGGTAACATTTCCTGCTGATGACAAGAATAAAGAGAAAACAATGGTGTTAATGACAGATGCACCATATAATTAAAGTAGATATTGCAATGTAGAAAATATTTTTATCAGTTAATTTAAATATTTATTGAGAGCAAATAGGAGGAGTGATGGGTTTTGTATAATGGAGAAATAATATCGTATGAAATAAACAGACGTCCTGTTTTTGATATGGTATTGAAAATGTTAAAGAAAGGTTTGGAAAGAAAAACAAAAGATGATAACCTATACTTCACTCCGGTCAAGGACGGTATTACCGGATGGAAAAGTATAGGGAACTGTTACGGGAAAATAAAATAATACAAAGCATGTCAAGGAAAGGTAATTGTTTCTATAATGCGGTTATGGAGAATTTTTTTGGGCATTTAAAATCTGAACTTTTTTATTTGAATAAATTTGAAAGTATGGAACATTTTATTAGTGAGTTGAAAGAGTACATGGACGATTGGAATAATTAGGAGGATTAAAGTAAAATTAAATGGTTTGAGTCCTGTTCAATACAGAATTCAATCTTAATTGGTTGCTTAAATATGTACAACTTTCTGGGGTCACGTCACTGTGTGTTGGTGTATGGTTGCGGGTTGTGTTTTAATTGCGGGCGATTAATAATCGCCCCTACGGTATGCGCAAAATTTTATATTTAACATATACAATTGCCTGCGTGTTATTTATCAGACAGCCCCTGTAGTCACGATTATGTTGGGGCACAAAATTTTGTGCCCTTATTGCAAATTAAAAATTTATTACATACTCTTTTGAGTTTTCTTCCCTTGGTATTTTATCAGAATCTTCCAACAGGCTAAGCTCGTCGCAGGTTAGTGTATCATTAACACCCCAGTAAATATCAAAATATCCTCTCCTGTGATATTCTTTAATAAAATTTAAAATTACCGCTTCATACCTTTCTTCGTTAGAAATATC
>WRGT01000053.1 GCA_009787025.1 Spirochaetota bacterium | reverse complement strand
ATAATGAAATCTCCTATAAATTTTTATATTATATCAATCATAGGAAGTCTATATATTTTTTATATTTACAGACTTTATTTCACAGGCTCGAAAAAGACTACAGGTCTTTTTTATAAAATAGACATTGCGGGACCAACAACAAAGAGCTTTGATAAGGTTAAGAGCGGTGATCCTAATATTAATGAAAAAGTAAATGTCGGAGAATATACCATATCCATAACATCCTATTCGGATTATGTAAACGGAAAAAAGCATTCCAAAGGAAGCGAATCTAAAATAGTTAAAGCCGGTCTAAATTTTGTGTACGTTTACCTTGATAGGATTGGCGGAGTAAAGAGGCCAATCGCTGATCCCGATGCAAATGTTGATCCTCCTGATACAACCTATCCGTTTGGTTCGGAAATAACTCTGAACTGCGAGACTCCAGGAGCTGTGATTTACTATACGCGTAACGGTGGGGATCCGAGCAGTTCAGGCACGCAATACACAGCGCCGATTCCCTTAGATTCTTTGGGTACTTTCACACTTAAAGCCATAGCAGTTGATCCGAGCTCTGTTTTGCTAAACAGCGAGATATTTGAAGCTGCCTATAACGTTATCCCTTCGGGAAAAGTTGATGAACCTGCGACACTTTCGCTTGTGAGAGGAGTGGTAAGCGGCACAGTCATAGGACTTAGTGCTGCCCCGGGAGCTGATATTTGGTACACTACAGACGGAACTGATCCTGCGAAAGGCGGAGTCGGCAGTACTAAATATACAAGCGGCATTACAATTACTGCTTTGACAACAATAAAGGCAATAGCCGTTAAATACGGCATGTACGATAGTGAAATGTTAGAAGTTGAATATATTCCCTTTGTACGGATAAATCCCGGGACTTTTATGATGGGCAGTTCTAATGGCAATGGTGACGCAAATAATCCTTCTCCTGCAGAGCCGGACCGTAGCACCAATGAAACTCGGCATTCCGTAACTTTGAGCAATGGTTTTTACATGAGCAGGTATCAGGTAAGGCAGAAGCAGTGGTATGACGTAATGGGAAAAACGATAGAACAACAGCAGGCGAGTGCAACTACCGGTACAACAGATTATGGCAGGGGGAATAATTATCCGATTTATTATGTAAATTGGTATGAAGCTATAGTATTCTGCAACAAGTTGAGCATGAGAGAGGGCTTGAGCCCTGTATATAGCATAAGCGGGAGTACAAATCCTGATGTTTGGATAGAAGCAAATTCAGGATTAATACCAACATCCAATAATGCGACATGGAATGGAGTAGAAATGCTCTCCGGCACTAACGGTTATCGTTTACCTACAGAGGCGGAATGGGAATATGCGTGCCGTGCAGAGACAACGACGCCGTTTAGTACCGGTAACAATATTACTACTGACCAAGCGAACTATAATGGGAATTATCCTTATAACGGCAATCCGGCAGGAATGTACAGAGGAAAGACAACAGAGGTAGGGATTTTTGCTTTTAATGCATGGGGATTATCTGACATGCATGGTAATGTGTGGGAGTGGTGTTGGGACTTGTATGTGGCAGATTATTTTGTAATTCCGTCATCTGGTTTGGATCCCCAAGGCGCTGGGAGTGGCTCCAACCGCGTGCTTCGCGGCGGGTCGTGGCTCGTCAACGGGCAGTACCTGCGTTCGGCTTATCGGGACGGCATCGATCCGTCTGGCCGGTACAACAACCTCGGTTTTCGGCTGGTGCGTCCCTGAGTTCTGCGGCGGTGTGTTACGGCGAAATGCCTGCGCCGCAGCGACCTGAAAGGGAGCGGAGGCAAGGGCATGGAGCAGGAACACACCGTTTTTCGTAGAGAGTGGTTTGTTCCGTATCGTGTATTTGACGGCAATCGACGAATGTAATGAATGCAATTCATCGTACGTGCAGGGGCGATTATCAATCGCCCGCCGCAGTCAAGGGGTCGGAGAATATATATGTATGTGGCGCAGATTTTTATCACGACCGTAGGGGACGCCGCCTCGGCGTCCCGCGTTCCGTCTGGCGATTGATAATCGCCGGTACAATGAACGCAGGAATTTTTCGTAGCGGTCTGCCGAAGGCGGCAGCCCGTACAATGAACGCAGAAATTTTGCGTGTGGATAAAAAAATTTGTGTTTGTATGAAATACATTTAATGAAACGTGTTGATGGAATATGCGGTCTGCCGAAGGCGGCAGCCCGTACAATGAACGCAGGGATTTTGCGTATGGATAAAAAAATTTGTGTTTGCATGAAATACATTTAACGACACACGCGGTTTGCGTTGATGGGACGTACGGTTCATCGCACGTGTAGGGGCGATTATCAATCGCCCGCCGTAGTACGGATAAAAAATCCGTCGTCGATGTATTTTGGGATTCCTTTCCGCCGAAGGCGGGCGAAAAAATTTTTTTTGAAGAGAACAATTTATGGCGCTGTTGACCCAATATATAAGTTTTTATGTAAGTCCGTTCGGCGAGAAATCCGTAACAGACGAACTGAATACGTTTTTGCGCTCCCACCGTATTGTTAATGTGGAGAAGAGGCTCATTGACGGCGAACGTGGGACAGGCTGGGTATTTTTAGTCGAATATGGAATTGACGGAGGCAAGAATCCGTCCAATTCAACACAGCGCATAGACTACAGGGAAGTATTCAACGCATCGGAATACGCTCTTTTTGACAAACTGCGGAATTTGCGCAAAGCGGTAGCGGAAAAATCAGGCATACCCGTATATGCGGTTTTTACCAACGACCAGCTCGGCGCTATGGTCAAAAAGCCGCCTAAAACGGCAAAGGATTTGCTTTCAATTGCAGGCATAGGCGAATCGCGGGTGAAGCAATACGGCGAGGCGTTTCTGAATCTTTTTTTAACAGAGGAACAGACAGAGGATGAAGAGACATAATTTTCTTTTTGAACATATTACGGATTACAGGAATATCCGTTTAGCATTTCTGGGAGCGCTGCGCGGGAACAGGTCAAGCAGTACCGCTGTAATATTCAGCCGGAATATCGATAAAAATCTCGCATCTTTGCGCGATAAATTAATTTCGCCCAATTGCCTGTGGGGCGGTTACCGTTCTTTTTTGATTACAGACCCCAAGCCCCGCATTATAAGTATGGCTCCGTTTGAACAGAGGATAATGCATCACGCAATAATGAACGTACTCGAACCTGTTCTTGAACGTCTGCAGATTTATCACAGTTATGCCTGCCGCAAAGGGAAGGGAACTCACGCTGCAGTGCGTTATGCCTTTAAGCAATGCAAATCAACGCCTTATTTTTTAAAGTTGGATATACGCAAATATTTTGATTCGATAAATCATGAAATTCTTAAAACACAGTTAAGGAGACTTATAAAAGATAAGCGTGTTATTGCATTATTGGATGGGATTATTGACAGTTATGAAACGGAACCGGGCAAAGGCGTTCCAATAGGGAATCTTACCAGCCAGTATTTTGCAAATATGTATCTTGCCGGGCTTGACCATTATATTCTCGAAAAGCTGCGTCCGTCGGCATATTGCCGCTACATGGACGACTTTGTTCTCTGGGCGTCTTCACAGGCGGAACTCAAGGAGATGTTTATTAATATTAATAATTATGTTATTCAAAAACTCAAATTGTCGGTCAAGCAGCCCGTGTTTGGGAAAAGCGCTGCAGGTTTGCCGTTTTTGGGTTTTCTTATAAAAGAAAAGGGAATTTACCTTTTGCAGAAATCAAAGAGGAGAGTAAAAGAACGAATGTCGGAAATTACGGCTTCGCTGTATCAAGGCGCGATAGATGAGTTAAAAGCGGCAGAGCGTGTGACGAGCGTTTTTGCATCTATCAGTCTTGCAAGGACAAATCGTTTTAGAAATTTGGTTTGTGCAAAGGGTGAGCGGTTAATGGCTCCAACCGCGTGGTACGCGGCGGGTCTTGGTTCTACGTCGGGCAGTACTTGCGTTCGGCTTATCGGTACTACTACTACCCGTACAGCAGGGGCTACAGCATAGGTTTCCGGGTGGTTCGTCCCTGAGCCCTGCGGAATGCTTAGTCAGCCGCAGAACAGACCGCTCTCCTGCAAGTGTAATGTATCTTTAGGGTACACTGCTTGCGAATTTTGAGCTTTCGCTTTCCTGTTAGTACAAGGCAGGTCTGTCACGGAAAACCGGAAAGCGTTTTCTTTGGAGGTGTTGTAGTGGCGATTATCAATCGCCTGCCCGTGGTCAAGGGGGCGGAGAATATACATGTTATTTGGCAGCAGATTTTTATCGCGACCGTAGGGGACGCCGCCTCGGCGTCCCGCGTTCCGTCCGGCGATTGATAATCGCCCGTACAATGAACGCAGGAATTTTGCGTGCGGATAAAAAAATTTGTGTTTGCGTGAAATACATTTAATGAAACATTCGCGGTCTGCCGATGGCGGCAGCCCCTACGATTGAACGCAAAAATTTTGCGTGTGGACAAAAAGATTTTTTACTTACAGTACTTTGTGTCCACATGAAATACATTTAATAAAACGAGGAATAACAAATGAAAAAAATTCTATTTACAACATTCACGGCAATATGTATATCCGCCATCATCCCATGTAAAACATACGCCCTTGATATAACCTTAGGCGCAACTACATGGTATGCCTTAAGCGAACAGAATTACACCCAAGATAAGAAGAGATCACCCGGGGTTATTAATAATTCCATTGCTAAAAGCGATCCTGCATTTCTCTATGGTCCTACTTTAGCGGTGAGATTTACTAATGATTTTAATATTACGTTTGTGTATCTTTACGGTCATTTTGAAACGGAAAAAGATCAGGGCGGCGGCAGGAAATCAAAGACTAAATTCAGCAGAAGCGATTCGGACATTGCACTTAATTACAGGTTAGGGGACTATTTTAAGGTCTTTGCAGGCATGAAGTATTTGTCTTACGGCATAACGCCTGCCAGGACGGATTCCGTTACTTTTGAGATTAGTAAAAATGTAGATATGCACACAAGTTACGGACCAGGATTAGGTTTAAGCGCAACCGTTCCGGTTATAGGAAATTTATTTGCACTCGGTACAGTGTCGGGATTATATTTGTGGGGTTCTCACGGCGCTGATATAACGGATATGACTGTGGGTACTCCTCCTAATTACCAGCAACGCAGCGTGAATTTGAAATATAACGAGTATGGTATTAATACAACCGTATCCCTTGCATATTATATAGCGCCTGCGTCAACAGTAATAAGTCTTGGCGGCAGATTTCAATATCTTAAAGCGGATTATACAAAAAATTCCATATACTTAAAATCAATAGAATTTACGAGTTACGGAGTGACCTTGACTGCGACATATACTTTCAGTATTTAATTTAGGTCAGGGCAGGGATTTTTGCATAGAATTTTATTTTCAATGACATAAATTATTTACGAGGATGGCGGCTGTCCAGTAAGTAACAGGCAGGCAACATGTCAGGCTCAGCGTCGTGATCCGTTATATTTTTACATCATTGCGAGCCTTATTTCTCGGCGTGGCAATCTAGTGGTATATAATCCGGTAGGATAAATTAAGACTCCGGATTGCCGCGCGCAGGTTACAATCTATACTCAAACGTAGTTGAAGCGCTCGCAATGACACAGGTATGTACGTACTACTTATCGTTTACTCTTGTTACTTATCAGACAGCCCGGCAATTGTCATTTTGTTTAAGTTGTGTCCCTTTTTTAAAAAAATTAAGCGCCGCGTATTTAAAAATCCCCCACAGTATATAAATTCCCGTAACAAAAAAAATTGATATGGCTTTTGCAAAAATCAAAAGTAATACAATTACAACAATTGTAATTATCCTTGCAGCAACTCCCAGTTTCCAAATATCAGAAAATAATTTTGAATAATCTATTACCGAAACCATGAGAAGAGCAATTATAACATAGAATATCAAATATTGATAAACATTAACCTCGCAATTCACCTCTCCGACAAATAGTACATTAACACTATACATGGCAGGCACTATACCCACAATCATACCTGCAGGCGGCGACGGCAGTCCTTTAAATCCTTTGCCTCCGTCTTCAATATTAAATCTGGCTAATCTATATACTGCGCATACGGGAAATATCGCTGCTGCAATAACTCCGCTGCTTATTCCAAAATAAATTTCAGGCAGTTCATGAAGAAACGCCTGATAAGCCAATACGCCCGGCGCAATACCATAAGTCACCGCATCTGCAAACGAATCAAGCTGCATGCCTATTTCACTTTCAACATTCAGCGCTCTTGCAACAGCGCCGTCGCTGGCGTCAAAGAGAGCTCCGATAAATATTAAAATTCCGGCAATTAGCAAATAGTCGTGATTCCCGAAAGGAGATACATATTTTGCAGAGAACAGTATGGAGACAAACCCCATTAGCATATTCCCCATAGTAAATAGATTTGGAATTATCGATTTTTTTACGCCCATATTTTTTCCTGCTTTTTTAGTTTTCTTAATTATCAATTTCTATTATTATATGGCATATTCTTAACTGTCAAGAGAAATAAAACTTTATAGAAGCAAAGATTAGCCAATTTAAAATTCGGTTCTCAATCTGCTTTTTTCTTTTTTTCTATCAAATGCCAGATTTATCAGCTTATCAAGAAGTGTCTTATAGTCGGTACCTGTTTCACCCCATAGTTTCGGATACATGCTTATATTTGTAAATCCCGGCAACGTATTAATTTCATTTAAGTAAAATCTGTTTGTGTCTCTATCAAGGAAAAAATCCACTCTCGCCATACCCTTACAGCACAGGGCGGAGTAGCCTTTTACGGCAGTTTCCTCCATCTGCTTTATTAAATCCCGACCGATTTCTGCCGGTATTAAAAGTTCAGCGCCGTTTGAATCTATATATTTTGCCTCATAGGAATAAAATTCGTGCTTTGGTCTTATTTCTCCGGGAATTGAGGCTTCCGGATTGTCATTGCCTATTACGGAAAATTCGATCTCTCTGGCATTAATTCCTTTTTCTATGAGTAATTTATTATCCCATTGAAACGCATTCTCAATAGCATCCTCAAGAGATTCGGGATTTTTAACCTTAGTTATACCCACGGAAGATCCCGTATTGCATGGTTTTATAAAACATGGAAATCCGATTTCTTTTACAATCTCTTTTATTATACCCTGTTTTTCACTGTCCCATAAATGTTTTGAAACTTTAAGCCAATCCACAACGGGAATACCCGCCTCTCTTAAAAGACGTTTTGAAACATCCTTATCCATGCCGACTGCCGAACCGATAACATCAGCGCCAACATAGGTTACCATTGCCAGCTCAAGGAGTCCCTGAAGAGAACCGTCTTCACAGAATGTTCCATGAACTACGGGAAATATTATATCTACAAAAACCTCACTGTTAGTTTTTTTATTGTATAGAAAAAGTTTACCTTCGCGCTCAAAATGATTTACAAGCCAATCACCGGTTTGCTTAAGCCTTAATATGGTCCCAAAATCCTTATCCTCAACAATCTCTATGTTATCTTGAACGTGCCATCTGCCGTCACGGTCTATTCCTATTGCACACACTTCATATTTTGATCTATCGAGATATTTAATGACAGATGCGGCAGAGCAGCATGAAACATCATGTTCGCATGAACGACCGCCGTATAACACGCCGACTTTAATCATAATTAATTTTCTTCCATAATTAAATCAATTTTCTTCTATAATCAATTTTCTTCTATAATTAAATTTCTTCTATTATAATTAAATTTCTTCTATAAAGGATTTGTGAAGAGCCTTTGCCGCAAGCTCTGCATACATTGAGTCAATAACGCATGATATTCCTATTTCAGATGTGGAGATCATTTCAATATTGATATTCTGCCCGGACAAAACTCCAAACATCTTTCCTGCAACGCCGTAATGAGAGAGCATCCCAACGCCCACTGCAGAGACAATTGCTATATTCTCTTTAGCCTCTACCGAACTTCCTCCAAAATCTTTATTTAATTCGGTACATAACTCTTTTGTCTTTGCGAGATCCTCTTTTTTTACAGTAAAGGATATTGAAGCCCTGTTGTCATGACCTGTTGATTGAACAATCATGTTGACATAGATATTACAGCTTCCCAGCGCGTTAAATAACTTTGCCGAAATTCCGGGCTTGTCGGGAATATCCCTTATTGTTACCTTTGCCTCATCCTGCTTCATAGTTATTCCGCTGACAACATACTTTTCCACCATCTCCTCCATAGGCATAACAATTGTTCCGTTTTCTAAAGAAAAACTCGATCTGACATGCAGTCTTATTTTAAAATTCTTAGCAAACTCCACAGACCTCGAGTGGAGCACTCCTGCGCCAAGCCGCGCAAGCTCAAGCATTTCATCGTAACTTATTTCATTTAATTTTTTTGCCGCTGAAATCATCCTCGGATCTGCAGTATATACTCCGTCAACATCAGTGTATATTTCGCAGTCTCTTGTTCCAAGCACTGCTGCAAGAGCGACAGCAGAGGTATCGGATCCGCCGCGGCCCAAGGTTGTAATATTATCATCCTCATCAATGCCTTGAAAACCTGCGACTATAACGACCTTATTTTCATTTAATGAACTGATTATTCTATCTGTTGATATATTTGCAATCTTTGCATTTGAAAAATTCCCGTCTGTCATCATCCTTATCTGTGAACCTGTATATGACACTGCGTCAATACCTGTATCGTGAAGGGCAATTGCAAGGAGCGCTATTGATACCTGTTCGCCTGTGGAGAGGAGCATATCCATTTCACGCTTAGACGGATTAGACGACAACTCCTTTGCAAGATCAACAAGTACGTCCGTAGTCTTACCCATAGCAGAGACTACTACCACTACGGAAAATCCATTCTTTGTGCAGTCCTTAATTCTTTCGGCAACAGCCTTTATCCTCTCGGTAGTTCCAACCGATGTTCCGCCGTATTTTTGTACTATAATATTCTGTGTCATTTTTATCAATCTTATGGGATAGTAATAGTATCCTTCTCCTGAACAGTAATCGGAGATATAGATATAGCAATCTGTGTAAATGGAGAAGAAGGACCTTCAAAAAACTTCCCGTAGGCAGCAGGTCGATTCGCCCTATAGAAATTATACTCTCCGGGCGCCATATTGCTAAATGTAACGGTTGTCCCGGAGCCGGTATATGCCGCATACGGCGCAATCTTAAATTTATCAATTGCATCATCATAATCATCCCATGCCTCTTCATACTTATCAAAAGCAGTATCAGGAAGTGATGGAGGCGCAGGAAGTTTGCTATTCCAATCATTCTTGTATTTCTCATTCTTTATATAATAATCAAGAAGCGCTTCAATATTATTCCCCGGATGTACAGGCTGTTGAGGAAGATCATAATCAAAACCCCTTAGTCCATCTTTTGGAGCAGGTTTGGACCTGTCCATATAATAATCATCTATATTTTCACTTGCAGGTATTGCTATTACATATTGATTACTGGAAAGACCTGTTACCGTAACTCTGCCTGTCTTTCCCGGTACATAGGCTCTTGCTACAGCAAGTATATTGCCGCCAAAAACCCTATCGCCTGCTTCAGCCGATCGCAGCCAATCCGATAAAGCATAAAAGTGATAGACCTTAAATGTACCTGAATCATAAAACGGAAGTTCATATTTTTTAATAAAATTCTTAACAACAAACCTTATTTCAAGAACAGTCTCTTTATTATTTTTATCATATTGAAGTCCGCCAATGATAGGTATCTTTATCGGAAAACTTCTGAGATAACTCCTGCTGTTTTCCCTCAAGCTGTCAACATATGTGTTCTGCTGAAATTGGTTAAAATCAAATCCGGCTCTATAGTCTTCGTGAAAGATTACCTGTGTTTGTTTGTCATGCTCAAATGTATTTCCTGAAGGGCGGTATATATTTGCTCCGTCAAAAATCATCTTTCTAGCATATATCTGTACCGTATCATAATAACCCTCAGCAGGGTCATCATTATCCAATACAATTCCTGTTTGATTAAAAAAAGATTCTGAATCTAAAAGAGGCGCCTCTATTACCTGTCTGTAGTTAGCAAACTTATTGCCGTTAAGCCTTAACTCTGCAATATCAAACATAAATGTTGTCGGGGTTCCATCATCTATTGGGGTAGATGTATCATCTGAAGCCGGAAATTCACCGTCAACTATAGACTTAGTTAAGATTAGCGGAGAGTTGGCAGAAGGCATAGAAACAAAATTTGATACATCTTCGGTTTCAAAGGTCCCTTTTATTATTACCTTTAATCTGTTTGTATCCATTTCTGTGAATACGGGAACATCGCCGCAGCTGACGAATAAGAGATAAGATACTGTTACAATTATAATGGTTCTGAATTTCATTTTATTAAACCCCAAAAACAATTATTTAAAAAAGATTAAAATAGAGCGAAATCCCTGTATTGATAAAATGGCCGTTCACTTTTGCATCCCGTTTATACTCTTCATATATATTGAGATAATCTATCCTTAATGCTATATTGACCCTCCTGCCGGCAGGGAAAGATACTTCACTGCCGAACATAAACATTGTATCCCATTGTTTCACCTTATCCGGTTCCATGTGTATATTACAAAGCCCGGCGCCTCCCTTTATGTGAATCTTCAAAGGAATATCTATGGGCAATAGATAAAGCAGATTTGCATATACAGGTATTAATCGTACTTCATTCACACCTTTGGAGTCATATGACTGATAAGATGAGTCCAAACCTATCTTCAATGGAGCATATGGAAGATTATACCTGAAAAAAATTCCGCCTCCAAGGGTAGAATCAAGGTTGCGGGCTGTGTTCATTACAGGACTAACAGGACCATACCATGCGCCTATCTGCGGCTTTAAGTAATAATTTTTCCTTGAACTTGCAGCAAAAATGTCAGTTGTAATTAAAAATATTACGGATAAAATCAATATATATATTTTACTTTTTTTCATTATAAATTTTTCCTTCTAATCGAGCGTAACATATTACGCCCCTACAATAATCAAAATCGAACTATTAATGTCAATAATTAAAATGCAGATTCATAAGAGTCCAATGGAGGGTTATAAATCACCCTATTCAAATATAAACCATATGCGGGAGCTGTAAATCCGCTTACGGAACGATCTTTTCCATTGAGTATTTCGGTTATATACTCAGGGTCTCTCCCTTCTCTGTGCATCTGTAATATTGTACCTACAATAATTCTTATCATATTGTGAAGAAATGCGTTTGCTCTAAACTTCAATTTTATGACATCATAGTCTTCTGTCACATCAATGGAATCAATTTTTCGTATTGTGCCGTTTTTTGCAGATACTTTTTTACAGAATGAGGCAAAATCATGCTCGCCGATTAACTTCGATGCAGCTTCCCGAATATAACCGGTATCAATCGGATAATTAATCCACATAGCCTTGTAGCGCATAAATGGAGTCCTTAAGGGATACCTGTAGATTATATAGAGATATTCTCTTTGAACTGCAGAAAATCTTGAATGAAAGTTTAAATCAACCTTGTAGGCATTTTTTACAGATAGTTCATGGGGCAGTATGCCGTTTAAGCCTATACACAATCTCTGTAATGATATTTCTCTATCCAGATCAAAGTGTACTACCTGTCCAAGCGCATGGACACCTGAATCTGTTCTTCCGGAGGCTGTAACTCTTACATCTTCCTTTGCGAAGATCTTAATACCATTTTCAAACTCTGCCTGAATAGACCTGTCCTTATCCTGAAACTGCCATCCGTTAAATAAGGTGCCGTCATATTGAACAAGAAGGGCATACCTGTTCAAACTGTCTCCTGTCCCTCCCATTCGGTTATCATTGTATTGATCTTGTCATATAACAGTCTTGTTTTATCAAGAAGATCAGACGGCGTACTTTTTGAAGATTTTCCGGCTCCGAAGAGTCTGCTTAAATATTTTTTGCTAATATTAAAATTTTCAATCTTCTTAGCTAAATCCTTTTCTGTTGAGCCATATTTAACTGTCAAAACAGCGGATACATAGAGTATGCCTTCATAGCCCCAATTTTTATCAGTATCCGGTCCCATATTTCCGGCAGCCTCGGCAGGCTCTCCGCCGCTCTGCAACAGATCCAATATTTTTATATAAAACTCATAGGCTTTTTTATAAAAAAACATAGAGAGTTTATTGTATATTTTATCGGGAAATTCTTTAGCAAGATCCAAAAAAAGCCATGCAGCCCTTAATGACGATACGCCCATTTTAAATGTTGGAGCTACATTTTTCTTTCTAAAGTTATAACAATCGACAGCCAACATATATGACACAGCGCCTAAGATTAAATTTCTATCATCGTGGAAGTCCAACCGGTCAAAAAATTTAGCTTGTGCATCCTGCCTTGCTTGTCTCATATTCTGAAGTTTTTCAACCTCTTCCTGAGAAATTTCATTAAAATCCTTTGGATACGCCGTGTATAGGCAATTGGGGCATACTGTAAGCGTATATGCTAAAGGATAAATTTTCCCATATTTATTACTTTCTTTATACAATCTCCTAAGCTCATCAGTAAGTTTGTCGGCTATTAATCTTCCGCTGCCTGTAAACATCTCCTCTCTGTAAAACTCATACCTGCATATTGGGCATACAGTAGGATTCTTCTGTCTAAAGGATATTTTTTTTTCATCTCTCATTAAGTACTCCGCATTGAATATTACAATGAACCGTGCCAATTGTATTAAATTATCTTCAACAATAATTACTACTGCTATATATTATTCAATCAAAATTTTATTGTATTAACAATTTCTATAAAACATTTTTATTAAGAGAGCGCTGATATTATTATTCATTAAATTTATTATATATATTTTTTATTTTATTACTATTTTATTTATAAGATACGGTAACTATTAAATAAGCAATTTAATAGCACTATTCTCCCGTAATCATTAATTATGGTAATATTTAGAGATAATGAACAAAACTTTTTATTCTTGTAATTAATATTTATATAATATTTTATTCAAGAGTTGCATTTTTAATGCCGAAATTATAAGATGAGATATATTCCATATAGAGGGAACCATGAAACTGATAAAATATATAACATTTATAGCCATTTCATTAACGCTTATACAGCCAAATCTTTATGCGCTATCTGCAATAAGGCAGTGTGATAAAGATTACAGATTTACTTTCGGTATTCTCCGCGAGATGGAACCAATGATGATAAATTTTCAAACCGATGATCGTAAAAAAGATCAGGAGAAGTTAAAGAAAAATTTTGAAGAGGCGACTTTTGAATTCTTCGGGCAAAATTATGACGGATCATCAGCTAAATATTACAACTTAAAGCTTGAGATGGTTAGGATTCTTGGACAATTATGCACTGAATATATAAACAGATCAAAGGAAATATTAACAACGGCAGCAACAGAAAATAAAGTCGTTGATATATTTATGAACTATAGCAAAAGCGGTTCATATTATGCATACTTTAAAAAACCTTTTGACCCTTTAAATGATATATCCCCATATAGAGAAGATTTCCCTGTACAGGATTTTCATTTTTTCTTAGATCTAAGACATGTTGAAAACTATATGAGATATGGTCACTATCACCATTTTGAAGCTAAGAGGATTTTCAACGATCCCGAGCTGGCATTTTTTAAAAGCAAAAAAAAGATACCCCAGATGGAATTAGATTATATAATAGAAAGATATATATATGTAATCAGACACTGTAGATATGCCAAACAGTTAGGCATAGAGATATATAAGCTAAAAAACAAATTTACGCCTATTTATTATCAAGATAAGTATAACCTGAGGAAAAGCCAATTTACGCCTATCTTTGATGACAGGATACCTGAAAAATTTATAATTGACGCTGTTGACAATGCAAAATTAATCTATCCGGAAGAGCTTGCGAGAAAGAACAAGATTGCAGAGAAAGTTAATAAACAATAAATATATGGTTGCTTTTTATGCAACTTTTTGAGACCAATTTAGCTACACAGAGTTTCGCTGAGGTTTAAACAAGAAGAATTTCCCCATCTTACTCCGCGGAACTCCATTATAATTTAAGTGAAACACTATGTTAAATTCTCTTTTATTATTTACTTCAGTTTTATTTTCACTTAAATTATAATGGCAGTCAATATCTATAAAAAATATATGAACAGGAGCAATAATGTGAAACTATTTATTAAAGCAGCTATAATAATATGCCTTAGTATATCGGGGTTTAGTGAGACTATAAAAAAACCTGTGGAGGTATATATTATACAGGATGGAAAAGAGACAAAAGTTTCATCAAGTATCACGATTAAAAAGAAAAAGTTTAGTTTGAAATTTATTTTTTACAGGAAGCCGTGCATAGCAGTCAATATTTCCGAGAAAGACTATATTTATAATGCTGCGCTGAACAAAATTGATCAGGCTTATCTATTCCCGTTTTTCCCCGGCTGCTCATTTGCAGAAGGTATCTTTAACAAGGATAAACATTGCACACTATCGAATGATGCAAATAACTATTGGTATTATGAAAATAAAACCGACCATCGTTTTGATTCGGTAAAAATTGAAGGGGATAAATTTATCTGCGTCAGAACAATACAAAACATTTATAATAGAGATACAAATGGCTCTGTAGATATATCAAAAATAAACAATAAGGAATTATATTTTACTATTTTAGAATATGGCAATAAAATGGTCAATAAAACTATAAATTTCAACGGTATATTAAATGACCCGGGGTCAAAATACTATAGTTTGGCTAAATGGGCTTTAGATAATGATTTTATTGATTCTTCGGCTTATGAAGAGGATTTTTTTGAAGAACTCGGAAGGGTTTGTTTTAGCATAAAGTTTAAGTAAGCCGGTTCATTTGATAAAACAATTTGTAAATTTGTATTTATAAATTGAAGACTGCCGTAATGGCGTCAAGCGTCTTTTGCAGCAGTCTTCAATTTGTATTGGCAGTTATTATTCTCCGGGATCTCCGTAACCACTAAAGTCATCAATCTGTTTTTCGGCTTTTTCACCAAACAGCTCTGATGACTTCAAGCCTTCCAGTTTTTTGAGCGCTGCTTTTCTGTCGGCTTCTTTAGAATCTTTATTGCGCAGTGCAGTAATCGCCTCTTCATAGAGTTTAGCCTCTGTTATTAAGGCAGCTTCTGTGCTGAATCCTGAGTTTGCCCATTCCTGTGAAAGCCATTTGCCGTCTATTTGTCCTATATATATCTGCATCCATTCACCCTTTTCATCAATGACGAAACCTATAGTTCCTGCCGGAATTGTTGCTGTTACCTTGCTGCCGGAATTGTTTCTTTGATATACCGGCGTGTCCTGCGTAAATACTACAGCTTTGTCTGCAAGATGCTTTGTTTCAAGATAACCTTCCTTTCCGTCACTCAATCTGACATGAGCGACTTCCGCTACCTTTCCTTTGTTGTCAGAGAATATTTCTTTTGAGAGAAAATCAACTATTTCCGCTTTGGAAAGAGTGGCGAGCCAATCCGTACGCTCAAAGTTTTTATATACTGCGACAGCGTATTTGGCGCATTTGCTGACTTTTGCAGGTTCAACCGAAGAAGGGTCAACCGAAGCGGGTTCTTCTTTTTTGCATGCAAATGCCGCAACAAGGCTGAATATTAATGCAGTTAAAATGTATTTTTTCATAAGACGCTCCTATGTTTAAATTTACTAAATAATCAAAAATAATATATAAATGTCAACAATTTCCTTATATAATTTTTAAATTATTATACACTTTTTGCATACGATAGACATTATAAACGAAATTTTTTTAATCTCCAATTTTTATCCACAAATTAGAATCCAAATATTTCATGATCTTCTTTAATTCTTCGTCATCAGGTTTTTCAACCGACATTCTTTTAATTGAAGATGAGATTCTCCCCTTCTGCCATTTATCGATATAACCATAACTAAAAAAAATAACAATAAGCCGATATATTTTTTCATAAACTTAAAAAACAACTTCAAACCTTATATCTAATCAGCGACGGAAGATAATCAGCAGGCGCATCATATCCAAGGAGATTAAGTAAAGTTGCCGCCACATTCCCAAGTCCCGGATCTTTAACCGCACGGTCAAGTTCATACTCTCCATTGTATTTCGGATCATAGATTATTACAGGTACGGGATTCAATGTATGAGCTGTTTTACTTTTATACTTTCCGGTTTTGCTGTCCTTAATAAAGGAACCTGTTTTAGCGTCAATCTCAAACATCTCGTCAAGGTTGCCGTGATCTGCCGTAATAAAGGCAATCCCTTCAACTTTTTCAACAGCCTCCAAAAGTCTCTTTAATGAAATATCTACTGTTTCCGCAGCAATCACTGCAGCTTCCAAATCTCCAGTATGACCAACCATATCGCCGTTAGGATAATTAAGCCTTATAAATTCAAACTCTCCGCTCTCTATAATCTCAATCACCTTGTCTGTAATCTCCGCAGCCTTCATCCACGGTCTTTCATTAAACTCAATCTTATCAGACGGTACTTCAAAATATGTTTCAAACCTGTCGTTAAATTTTTCTGTTCTATTCCCATTCCAAAAATATGTTACATGACCAAACTTTTGCGTTTCGGATATTGCATACTGTTTTATGCCAGAATCTGCCAAATACTCGCTTATTGTTTTATCTATACTTGGAGGAAACACAAGAAATTTTTTTGGTATCTTCAAATCGCCGTCATACTGCATCATCCCTGCAAACACAACATCAGGCATGCGCTCTCTGTCAAAATGCTTAAAGCTGTCCTGCTCAAATGCCTTTGTCAGTTCAATAGCCCTGTCCCCTCTAAAGTTAAAAAGTATAACAGAATCTCCATCTTCAATTGTACCGACAGGTTTGCCCTTATCAACAATAGTAAATGACGGAAGGTACTGATCTGTAATTTTCGGATCTTCCTGTCTAAAAGTCTCAATAGCTTCGGTTGCGGATTTAAAGGGTCTCCCTTTCCCAAGCACATGGGCTTCCCAGCCTCTTTTAACTATATCCCAGTCAGCCTCATATCTGTCCATAGTAGTAACCATTCTTCCGCCGCCTGATGCAATACGAAAATTTAATCCCTTTGCTTTATAGATTTCGAGAAAATCTTCAAGCTGTTTAACATATATAAGAGCCGATGTTTCAGGCACATCCCGCCCGTCAAGGAGTATATGAACCATGAGATTCTTTACTCCGTCTATCTCAGCCTTTTTAATGATTTGCAGGAGATGATCTATATGGGAGTGTACATTTCCATCGGATAACAGCCCAATAAAATGGAGGGTATTGGCGTCTTTTATTGGACCGGATATGAGTTCTTTCCATGTCTCTGTTAAAAAAACATTTCCTGAAGCAATAGCATTAGAGACAAGTTTTGCTCCCTGGTCGAATATTCGCCCGGCTCCTAAAGCATTATGACCGACTTCAGAATTACCCATATCTGCATCACTTGGGAGACCGACTGCAGTGCCATGAGCTTTTAATGTGATATATGGACATGTTTTCATCATACTGCTTAAATTCGGTGTTCTTGCCAAATAGAAGGCATTACCTTCATTCTCTTCACCAATCCCCATTCCATCCATGATTACAAGTACAAGCGGACCTTTACGCTTTATTATATTGTTTTTTTTAAGCTTATTCATTCTATCTCCATACAAAGAAAAATTTATGTAACTGAAATACCATATATATTAAGACAAAATTTTTTAAAACTCTATTTTTAAAATAATCTTTATTAAAATTCACAGCATAACAGCAGCAAAAATCAAGTTAAAATTTCTTGACAAAAAACTCAATTGATTAATTAACTGGTTAATCAATCAATTGAAGTTTTCAAATGAATAAAAATACAATAGAAAGCGAAACTACTAAAAGAAAAATACTCTATGCTGCAAAAAAAGAATTTGCAGAAAAGGGATTTGACGGCGCAAGGATGAATTCTATTGCAGCTATTGCTTGTGTAAATCAAGCTCTTTTACACTATCACTTTGATACTAAAAAGAATCTTTATAATTGCCTTTTCGAATATTTTATAGAATATGCACATACAAAATTTTATGAATTTATAAAGACCGAATTTAACACATGGAATATGCCTGTTGAAGAACAACTATGCGCAATTACATATCTCCTTACAAGTATTAATCTTGAAGCCTATGATGTTGAAATGAATAGAATCTTTATAAGAGAGATTTTAGAAGAGTCGGGATTGTTAAATGAAATTATGAAAAAATATTTTGTCCCTTTAATAATTAAAATAGAAGAAATAATTCAAGACGGCATAAGGGAATCTGTTTTTGAGATTTCAAATCCTAAGTTATTTACATTTAATTTATTAATATTTATTACACATTCCCTCAAACTTGAAAAATTTTTAGTGGACACGGAATTGCACGGCGCATTATTTAAAGATAAAAAAACAGCATTTTATAAATATCTATTAGAGCAGACATTTAAATCACTAAGACCATCTAATAAACCGTTAACAATCCCTAAATTAAGTAAGGATAAAATTGACAAGATAGATTCTTTTGTGAAAATGATATATGACTTCATATATGACATATAATATTAAGGAGTAAATTTAAATGAAAACTAAAATGATTTTCATGCAAATAATTGCAATTTCATTTATAGTTGTAACATCAGGGTTAGCGCAAGATGAAATTAAAATAAACACTGCGCCCATTGAGATTGAGCTGTCCGATGAGGCAGGAATAATAATAGGCACATACCGCTTAACGCTTTCGGAGGCTATAAAAAAAGCTATAGAGAGTAATCATGATATTTTAACAGGGAAGTATGATGTTGCAATGACCGACACTTATTATCAAAAATTTTTAACAAAATACTCTCCGTATTTTCGCGCAAGCGGCGGAATTTCATCAACCGATTATCCGCCGTTGCTGCAGGGTCAATACGGAAAAAATGTTAAGTCGCTTGATCTGTCCGCATCTCTTGCTAAAATGTTTTCAACAGGTACCACAGTAGCAGGAGGGATAACAAGTTCGCATGCGACAACCGACAGGTCCGGATCATCCGTAAGAACTTATAATCCTGTACTCTTTGTATCCCTTGAACAGGAACTGTTAAAAAATTCATTCGGCTATAATGATAGAAAATTAGAAGAGATATTAAAAAACACATCTCTTATCCAAAAGGATGAAATAATATTTAATTTATCTTTAGTCATTGTCGGAGTGATAGTTGATTATTGGAATGTCATTGTAAAGAAATCACAGTTAGACAATGCTGTACTAATGCTGCAGGAGACGAGAAAGGTAAGAAGAATTGTATCTGATAACACCAGGATAGGACTTGCCGAAGCATACGAACTAAACTACTGGAATTCACTTATTGCGGCATCCGAAGCGTCAGTGGCTCAGTATGAGCAGGAGTATAGAGAAGCCTTTAGAAAATTCTTACAGTCTGTAAATATGGAGGGTGAGATTACTCCGCAGAATAAGGCAATTCTTCAAGACAAGCTGCCAGAACTCAACAATGAAGAAGCATTAAAAAAAGCCTATGCAAAGAGATCGGATTATCTCAGCGCTGTAAGAACTTTAGAAAATGCCAAATTGCAGCTTAGTATTGACAGCAATGAAGCTTTACCTTCACTTTCGGCAGGGATAACAGTATCATCAATGGATTACAACAAAGAATTGGATGAATCATATTCAAATGCCGCAAGAGGCAAATACCCGGCATATCAGGCTCAGGTTAAGCTGACATATCCGTTTGATAGTGATCAAAAAGTTAATAAAAGAAATTCCGAATGGAAAGTAGAACAAACAAAGCATCAAGTTGAGAAGTATAAACGAATTGTAAAAGATGATGTTTCATCTAAAATAGAAAGAGTAAATACAACCTTTACATTGTATCAAAAGGCAAAGGAAGCAAGGTCTCAGGCAGGAATTTATCATGACAAGATGCTGGCAAACCTTCGCAGAGGGCGTTTAACTGCCGCAGCAGTGAGAAATTCACTTGACGCTTTAATAAACAGCAGACAACAGGAGTTGCAGTCGCTTATTCTATTCAATGTATCTCTGCTTGAATTTGAAGTTGCTAAAAACGAATTGTTTGATAGATACTCAATTGATGTTGAAAAATATATTCCAAAAGAGGATTAAAGTATATGTTACGCATGTAGGGGACGCCGCCCTCGGCGTCCCAATTACATTTTTTTACGGCATTTCTTTTCCATATACATTTCCAATACAACAAACCAAAATTAAATAAATAATTTTACACACGGGACGCCGAGGGCGGCGTCCCCTACATGCGTGAAATAAAATCGTGAATTATATACTAAAATTATATGTCGCAGTTAATGTAACTCCATGTATAATAAACCTTATATAATCCAGAGATATATCGTTATTCTTATCTTTATAATCCGCTATTAGGATACTGAAATCTCCATCCGAGACTTATGACAGTTGAGATGTCCGATATATAATATGCAACGGATATATTTGAATTGAAGCCGTATTCGTTATAAGCTAACTTCACGTCATGCAGTACAGGGGTGAGTGACCACATATCTCCTGTTACAAAACTGTCATTGCCGAATAAATATAATCCAGACAGCGTGGCAAGACCAAAGAGGTTTCCGGTAATGGGAATGGTTGCGCTTAAACCCAACCCCGCTCCGAAACTCTTATGGGGATTGATTTTTTTTAATATAAAATTTTGAAACTCATTATAAGGAACTATGCCGTAAGACAAATATTTTAGCCCTCCAAAAACCTTTAAGTAATTATTTAACCTGTAGTTAAGAGCTAAATCGGAATCTATTCTTGTAAATTTTGCCTCTTCCCTTTTAGCGCCGTCGTCTTTTTGCGCATTAAATTCACCATAGAGAAGAACAAACGTAAGATTAAAATCATCGCTGAATTTTGCAGACAGAGCAGGACCGCATAACAATGACGGGTCGCTCTCTATAAGAGAATTGGGGACTTTGCCTGTTTGCACATTATACTGCTCGCCCCATGCATACCAGCCTGTTAATCCTGCCGAAATGTCAACGGCGTATGATTTGTGTGTGATAATAACGGATATTGTGATAAAGGTTAAAAATATAAATTTTTTCATACTATTATTCCCATTTAACAGCTTTTGGTATAAGACAGTTTGTGCCTGTTGGCGTGCCGTTGCCAAGTTGACCATCGTCATTCTGCCCCCATGTCCAAAGCATGCCGCTCCTTCTGAGAGCCGTACTGAAATAAAATCCTCCGTAGACTCCTACCAAGTCTGCAGCTTCCCCTAACCGCACGGGACTATATCTATCTGCCGTATCGCCAAGTCCAAGTTGACCAAAACCATTATCTCCCCAAGCCCAAAGAGTTCCGTCATTTTTGAGCGCTACTGTGTAAGAGTTCCCTGCCGCTACTGATTTTACGTCTGTAAAAGGCGTACTGTCTGCATTTTTTACTTGAACAGGGTATCTCTTGTCGGCGGTTGTGCCGCCCATGCCACTTGTGCCGTCTCCAAGTTGACCGGAAGCATTCCATCCCCAAGCCCAAAGAGTGCCGTCTGTTTTGAGCGCTAATGTGTAAGTGTAGCCTACCGCTACTGCTTTTACGTCTTTAAAAGGCGAATTGTCTGCATTTTTTACCTGAACAGGGTAACTACGGTTGTTTGTTGTGCCGTCTCCAAGTTGACCGAAACCATTATATCCCCAAGTCCATAAAGTGCCGTCATTTTTGAGCGCTACGGTGTAACCACTCCCTACCGCTACTGCTTTTACGTCTTTAAAAGACGAAACTTGAACAGGGTAACTACGGTTGTTTGTTGTGCCGTCTCCAAGTTGACCAAACAAATTATATCCCCAAGCCCAAAGAGTTCCGTCGCTTTTGAGCGCTACCGTATGAGAGTTCCCTGCCGCCATTGCTTTTACACCGTCCGAATCTAAGTCAACTCCGCAGGATGACAAAAAAAATGTAAGGGTTAAGATAGTGGTTAATGTATAGAGGTTAAAGGTTAGTCGTGGTATAATATTTGATTTGAATGAAAAAAGTTTATGGTTAGTTGAGCGCGGTCTCTCTCTCTTATAATAGAAGATACTCTGTTTTTCATAGAAATTTTTCCTCTTTCTTTATTATTATACTTTATATAAATATTATAAAACTTTACTGAATAAAAGAACCAATATTAAACTAAATTTTTCTTAATTAAGCGTCAATGATTTTTTCTGTTTTTTTGATAATGTATTATAATATGTTTTTTATGAAAATGTAAAATTTTGGGACACGGTGTAGGGGATGCCGCCCTCGGCATACCGCCTGCAAAATTATTTGAATCCGCCGTACCGCCTACAACATTACATAAATACGGCGTACCGCGACAACGGAATGCCGAAAATATAGATAACAGGACGCCGAGGGCGGCGTCCCCTACATCGTGTCAATGAATTTTTTAAAAAAATCCGTGGACAAAAAATTGTAAAATATTCTGATAAAAAAACAGTTGATTTAATTCAACAAATAAATATTTATAGCCCACATATGTTTTAGCACATACACTATACATTGTGCATAGACTCTAATACTGCGGGTGTAATTCAGCGGTAGAATGTCAGCTTCCCAAGCTGAACGTCGAGGGTTCGATCCCCTTCGCCCGCTAATGTATCATAGCAGCTTTTTGTAATCATCATTCATGCCCCTTTCTGCAGCGCGAATCTTAAGCCATTCACGCTCATTTGCAGGGACTTCGGGAATATCATCTTTCTCTCTTCTCTTGAGGCTGATTGCATCTACAGGGCATGTTGAAACGCAGAGCCCGCAGCCTATGCAGTCTGTTATTTCTGCCTTATCCTTCACCTCGATGGCGTTTGCCTGACACCTGTCAAGGCACGCTTCGCATGATATACAAAGATTCTCATCCACCACAGCTATATAATTGGATTTTGCCACGGCTTTTTTACTCACTGCAATATATTTAGTCAACGGTCCGCAGCAGCACTTACAGCAATTGCATATATAAAAATGCCCTCCTTTATAGTTAGAGGTCATGTGAACAAGTCCAAGCTCCTCGGACATTTTCAATATAGCGTATGCTTCATCTTTCGTTATTGCGCGGCATGTATTATCATTATCAAAGACCCCCGGAACAGGCGCAAAGCTAAGACATACCTCCATAGGTCTGTCGCATGCTTTCCCTATGAGCGCCTTTTCCTTTTTGCAGATACAGTCCCTCACCGACCAGGCTTTTGACCCTTCAATGAGCGCTGCCACGCTTTCATAAGGTTCTATGGTTGAATCATCCTTCACTTCAATGCCAATAGGTATGGACTTCATCATAGGCGGATCTTTGCTGAAAAACTCCTCTGCCATCGTAGTGTTCATATACTCTTCGGAAAGTTCTGCAAGCTCCTTGTCAAGCAGCGGTCCCTGAAATTCATATATGCCGAACACAAAAGGGAATATCCTGTATAGTGAAAACTCCCCCTTTGAAATGCCCAAGAGCTGCCCTTTATTCTTCATAACAGGAAGCATTTTTTTTACATATTCCAGCTCAAGACCAGTTCTTGAAGCTATCTGTTCAGGCGTTTCAAATGCAAGTTTTAGCTTCATGAACAGAGCCGCTTCTTCTTCATTAAAAATTTTTTTTAAAATCTTGATCTCAGTACCATTTTCTGTTGCAGGAAAACCGTTTGGTATAGAGTCCAGAAAACTCCTTAACTCATTGTACACATCAGCCATATAAGAACCTCACTAAATAGTTTTAATCACAAGCAATAACCATTTTAAGACATAACATACCGATCGGTATGTTATGTCAAGAATTAATTTAAAATTATTGATTATTTTTTCATGGAGGGGTTTAAATTAAGAATCAAAATCATTAGCAAAATAGAACTTTAGCTTATAATTAATCAGTTTCATGTAAAAGTTGATTTTAGCTCTATAGCCTATGTAAATAACAATCATTGAAAATAAAAATACAATTAAAGAAAAAACGTACGGCGAGTCATTAAATTTTTTATCCATTGTCCCATAGATTTCATCAACAGGCGAACCTGCATTAAACGGAGCTATTGTAAAACTCTTATAAACAGGCGCTGTCCAAAAATATACTTTCTTATTATTAATAATTCTAAAATACCTGCATTTGGCTCCAATGGTATAATCCCCTCTGCTTAGGCTGGAAATGTTCAAAATCTCAGACATAAGATTTACTTTATCAGTGGGAACCTTTTTATTATTATCTACAATTACGGAATATCCGCTTACATTACCGGCAGGAATATTTAAAGGTTTAATCAATGCAGTAAAACTGTCGCCTCTATATCTCCCCGAATTGCCGAATGGAAGATTTATCTCTAATGACGGATAATGATATACTACTTCTCTTGTGTTTCGCGTATCTCTTGACATATTGCCGAATTTATAATCGGTATTAGCTATTCTGCTTAGATAGTCTTGATCGATTACGCCTTCAGACACAATAAAACAATATGTTGTAACTCTGCTTATTTGATTTGTTGTACTAACCGATGCAATGTTAAAAAAATAAACGCCTTTTTCAAGATTATCAAACTTAATCTCAAAGTCTTTTATAAACTTTTCAGGTTTATATGCTACATCCTTTGAAAAGCTATATAGAAATCCCTTAAGCCTGCGAGAATCATTTATTGCCCACCTAAATACGGCATCATTCAGATCGGATTTTCCATTCTCCGGATGTGTTGGAGATATAACAACAGGCATAGATAGAGGATTAGAACTCACCTGAAGTCTATAATGAATTGTACGGCTCAAATTTCCGGAGCCGTCTATAGCCCTTATATGAAAATATGTAATCCCGTCATCAAGCGCGCTAATATACATACTTGATGCATCGGCTGGTTGATTCTGAATAACAGGATCGGTATAGGGACTTTTGTCTATCATAGTTGCATATCCGGCTATTCCTGATTCGTCATAAGGCTTTGTCCATTTTATAAGCGCTGTATTTTCTCTGCTCCAGCTATCTTCCTGATGAGAAGAGGAATATACTGTTGGAACTGCCACATAGTTATCTGAAGAATTTCCTACGATCTTATCCCCCTCTTCCCAAAGCGCCAGTAATCTTGTACCTGTATTTATACATATTGGTTTTTTAGCTTGTTGCTGCTTTACAGAGAGTTTGACCTCAGGAAGAAGTTCTTTCCCCGCAATGGAATATTTTCTGTAAAAAATTTTACTTCCTCCCTCGCGAAGATCATGCCATGATATAAAAAGTTCACTGCCGGATGATAAAACTATATTGGGTGAGTAACAATTAACATGAGTTGTAGATATTTTTATTGGCTCTGTATCCCAACGTCTCCCAAGATTATATCCCCTGAGCATATCGATGCCCCAGTTCTTATCATTATTGTTCATATAGACAAGATATATCGTATCATCATATATATCTATTGCCGGTGACTGATTATTCGATCGCCCGGAAGTGATCTTGTGCATCCCACCCCAGCTTCTGCCATAATCGTCGGATGATGTAAAAAAAATGTGATCTGCATAGTTTGACTCTTTCCCTTGGCACACTACAATTATATTATTTTTAATACTTTTTATTGCCGGAAAAAATGATCCTTTCATATTTCCCATAAATCTTAAAATCTGATCAGGTTTATTGAAAATATTATTATCATCTCTAACTGCATGAAAAAGATTAAAAACATTGTCTCTATATGATGTAAAAAATATATGCAAGATTCCTCTGTCATCAAATAAAGGCTGCGGGAGCATCTCCAACTGCATACCAAAAGTTATTATAGCAGGTTTACTCCAATTTAAACCCATATCCTCTGAAGAGATACAATATATTTGGCTGGTTGATTCATCATCGGATAAAATATACCATGTGACATATATCTTCCCCTTATTTGAGATAGCTACTCTGGGATTATTATTTATTTGGGATTTAAACTCTGCCAATTTAATGGAATCTATAAAATTATTTCCGCCGTCAAATGAAAGGGATATATATATCTTTGAACTGCCGCCGGACGTTCCTTCAAAAACTGCCGCAATTAAATTACCCTTTCGATCAATATTTACATTCTTTGCTATTACACCTGAAGGTGAAATCATTTTTACCCTGTCCCAGCCTACAGGTTCGGTATTTACATCTTTAGATACCATCACAGCGCTAATTATGCTAAAAATTACAAAAAGAAAGACCATCAAGATAAATAATCTTATCCTTGGGAAGCGGCTATAAAGAGTCAGAAGATATCCGGTCAATCTATTCATTATTCTATATTCTTCCTTATTGCTAATATCGGCTAAAATGCTTTAAGGTTTAATTAACAGATCAAAATTATTATTGCAACTTTATTTTTGTATAGATATAAATTGTTCAAGTTGAATAAAAAATTTATATATTTCTACTATATTCTCAAGTTAGAGTAGAAATTCTTGACATTATGTCATATATAAGAAATATTACATAATTAAATCACAGTAACTATATGTATTGTCATTAGAAAATAATCAATGATTATATTGTTTAAAATCATAAAAACGGTGAGATTATGCAAATTACAGATATTATCAAAACCAACTCGGACAGATTATTTATTGTTGATACTGAATGTTTCATAATATTTACAGGAGAATCCCTCAATGATGAAAAACCCTTTATAAGAATCGGGACATGGTATGACCTTCCTGTTGAGATAATACCATTAGTAGAAAATATTATTGTATCTGATAAAATTATAGGCAATCCTTCATATGAACAGTTTAATATAGATGTAAGAAATCTTGAGTCCAACAGGTATATAGGAGGAGAATCCGTACTCAAAAGATTTCTTGACTACCAAAAGATTTTCGGACTTGATCTTACAAATGCCTCTTTAGTTAAGATTGAAAAAGATATACCCGCATTACCTCATCAGAAAAACATCTCCTACAGGAATCAATTCATTGGAATTTTCTATAGCGATGGAAACATTAAGATTAATCATGGGAAGGAAAATATTTTTGATCTAAACTCAATAAGCAGCGATAATCTAAGCTGCGCTGACATACTTAACAAAATATCAATAAACTCAAAAAACACCGACAGATATAAAGGATCCGGTTTTATAATTCTGGATGATAACCCGATTTTTTATCAGAAGGGAACATTCACCTCTTATCAATTCCCTCGTAACTGTTTTAATGATTTTTCCACGCTCCAAATAAACCCAAGTTATATAAGGGAGTTGCTCCTCCCGTCAGATAATTTGATAAATACTTCTAACTTCATGAAATTTAAAAACAACCGCAATGGGAAGATAAAGTTATATTCGGATAAAGCCGAACAGATTGAGCTAATAAAAAAAATATTTAAAAATACAACTATAAATGATGAAAGATTTACAAACCTTCACCTAAACACTTCGGAAGGTTTAAAAGTTAATTCATATTTTGACTCTCCGAACATAAAAGCGTCATTTGGTCAATCTGCTAACTCGGCTAATGAAATTTCAGTATCATTTATAAAATCTTCAATAGATGTTGAAAAAATTTTGAAAGATAAATCGGATATGGTTCTAATAACATATACTGCATATGAAGAGTCGGTACTGCTGTTTAAATCAACCGTAAAACCGTTTTTACTTATAGATGACGGAAATCCTAATTTAAGAAAAATAAACGAAGCTGAAAAAATAATCTTAAAAAACGGCGTTCAATATGAACTGAAAAAATTCAATACCTTTAATGAACTGTTAAAAGAATTTACAGAGTTAGATGAAATTAAATACGCTTTAGAAAATTTCGACGAAGAAAATATAAGAGATTTAATTAATGCCCGATTAGAAAATAACAGCTCTTTGGCTGTTTATAATATTTTAAATCTTTTAAAGACATTTATCGATCATACAACTGATAGAAAAAAATACACAGCTCTTAAAAATATTTATCAGAATTTTTATAAAAAAATCCCTTTTAATCCTGATAAAGAATTAAGGTCCGCAATAAAAATCATCATTGCTTTATATGACAACGTTTGCTCTGTTATTATTAAGCCTGTTCAAAATAATTACAATGAAAAATTTTCAGATATTTTTGATGAAGATGTCATTAATGATAAAACAATCAGCCATGAACAAAAAGTTACTATAAAGAGGATAATTGAAGACAGAGAAAGATTAAACAGGCTGCTAAAAATATTTTATAAGGAGATAGAAAATTACCCGTCATTTGATAAAATGAAGACAGAGATATCACTTCTTAAAAATGAAATATCCACGCTTAGAGAGATATATAGCAATGACTTTTTCTTAGATGAAAATTCTGATATAAATGAGGATAAAGAACGCACAGCTAACAGCAGCATTTTTAAAAATCTTAAATTCAATTTATTTAACAGAAAAAATAGAGATCACGAAAGCGCCGGATTTCTCAGCGATAACAGAACAGACAGAGATGAGTTTAATGAATATGGAGAAAACAAGGATAATGAACTCAATAAAAGCAGTAAACTTACCGGTAATACTAAATACAATGATGATAAACTCAATGACGGCAGCAAACTATTAAAATATAATGAACTGTCCCATGATAGTAAATCTGTTAAAAGTAATAAACTTTTAACAGATGACGAACTTAACAAAAAAAATAAACGCACCATAGTAAAGATAATTAATAATAAAAAAATAATTATAGCTGCTGTTTTAATATTAATCCTCCTGTTTGCAATATATCCTTTTTTGAAAAACAGATATTTTAATACGGATTCCGATACACAAAGTAATATCGCAGGTTCAGATTCAAAGTCAGGTACGCAAGGCAGTATCGCAGGCTTAGATTCAAAGTCTGATACGCAAAATAATATCTCAGGCTCTGACTCAAAGTCTAATTCACAAAGTAATATCACAAGCTCTGACTCAAAGTCTAATTCACAAAGTAATATCACAAGCTCTGACTCAAAGTCTAATTCACAAAGTAATATCTCAGGCTCTGACTCAAAGTCTAATTCACAAAGTAATATCGCCGATTCAAATCTCAACAATATGGAGAGCACAAACAAGACCTTTACCGTAAAAAGAGTAAATGATGCCGAGAAAGAAATTCTGCAAAAACATAAAGTAGAAATCAGCGAATCCGACATCTATCACTACTCAAACAAGGTTGCAGTTAAGAACGGTTATTCTGAAATAAGTCATGATTATAGTCTGAAAAACAAAAATCCACATTGGATATATCCTTCAAATATATTTATTATGCTTGATGGAGAGAAGGTTACCGTACAGAAAGGCGACACATTATGGGATCTTGCCCGCGCTAAGCTTGAAAAAATGAATGCGGACTTCTACAAAATAATTGATGAGATCGATAAATCAAAAAATAAGGATAAAATAAAGACGCTCATAATTGAAGCAGAGAAATATTCATTTATGAAGCAGCAGATTAAAATATTAGAAAGCTATAAAAAAAGATTTAATAATGAATGAAAAAGAAAAACACTACTACGTTGAACCGGTTGAAATAGAAATATATCTAAAAAAATCCGGCATTGTTAAGACAATAATAAAAGATATGAAAATTGAACTTATTGATGTTGAGCCAAAGAATGAGACGAGCCGTGAAATTTTTGACTTTTTCAAATCTCAAGATGAACCTATTGATTTAATAGAGATCCAGAATAATTTCCCGCAATATATTAAGAATATTTATGACTCATATTACAATAATATGGAATTATATGAAAAATTAAGCATATACATGAAAGCCGGGTTAGCCGGAATTAACGAATCTTGGAAAAACGCTTTATACTTTACAGAACTTTTGTTCAAATATGAACCTACTGTTGCATCAACCGAAATTCTTGGAAATTTCAATGCATACAATATAGTATATATGATTAAAAAATTAAATGAGATCGGCGAAAAATTTTTTTTGGAAGATTCAACAGTATATTATCTTATCAAAAGAAGAAATGAAGCCTATGAAGATAAACCTGCAGATAGAGAGTTTGATAAACTCGTTGAGCTTTGGGAATATAATGTAAAAGGTAAAAGATAAAATTTCAATAAAAATACCAATAGATAATATCAAGAAATATCATTAAAATAAAAAAATAGGTAAAAATTTTAAAAACATAATAAAAAATTTTCTTCATTCTCTGTTTTCCTGTTTTTCCGCTATCCTGTATGATATTACCGAAACATTCTAAAAACATTATACGGGCAGCAGGATGCAGCCCCTACGATGTCTTATATTACCGAAACATAAAACAATTCCCAAATATATATTCAAGTTTTAATCGGCTGATGTATTGTTACCTTCAATCTTTTGTTGATCATCAATCTTATTATCTTTTTTCACATCATCAATTATTTTAGCATTACCTGCAACACTCTCAAGTACCGATTTTTCATTTAAAATATGATAATTGTCATTATGGTGATTGATATACTGCTTATAATCCGTCACCGTATCTGAGGTATTGCTTTCTCCGGAATGAGCATTTTCGCCTAAAACATTCAGCGTAGCCATTATCAACTTAAAATTATAGTTATCTACATAAGTTCTAATGATAGTTTCAGCTTTCTCAAACTCCTCATGAAGAAGATAGTTAGCGACCCTCTGCTCCTTTCTAAATTTAGAACTCTTCTCTGCTTTTTTTTCAAATGGAGCTATATTTGACGCATCATTATCTTTATTATCTGCAGATGAAGTTTTGCTGTCAGTTGATTGACCTTGAGTTTCGCTTTCATGCTCTTCATATGTTTTATTCATCTCGGCGATATAACCTTTTTCATCTTTATCTACAAATCTTTTAAAGAAATTTCCGCCCTTTTCATTTTCTGTCTTAAACATCTGATTATAAATCTTTAGTTTTGTCTTTCCATCCTGACTTGAATATAGCGATATAAAGGCATATCTTTTAGCCCTTCTTGCAAAATCTATAGCCTCCATATACTTATATATTTTATAAGAATAGAGCTTAGGATAAGCCGCTTCGCCTGATACATATAAATTTCTTGCAAGGGCTCTATCGCGATATCCGAGAGTAAGATAGTGTTTTGCAGAATTATTTTTTGCTTTAATAATATCAGAGGCAAATTTTTCCAAAACATTCTTTGAATCTTCAAGATAATGTTCTGCCAATATCGACTCATACAGCGCAGACATATCTTTCTGAGAGCTATAGACTTCATCAAATGCCCTCTTATAATTAGCCTGTAAATAGGCTATCTCTGCATTAAAATGTTTCTGATAAATAGTAAAAAGAACATTTCTTTTCTCAGCATTAAAATTAGTGACACATATATCAATAAAATCAATAAACATCCTGTTCTCTTTTAAAATTTTTTCAACGTAGGTTTGGTCAATACCTGCAAAAGAATCTGTAAAACCAAAAATCAGTATAATTGCTAATGGTAATAAATATTTTCTGATCTTCATTACTTCTTATCCCCTTGATATAAAATACTCTTTATTGCAGCATCTTGTCATAAATATGAATACCTGTATTATATATCGACCATAATAAGCTAATATAAACTCTTTTTATTGTAAATCAAAAATTAAAGATATATATCTATATAAAAACATATAATTTAAATATGTAATTTATGTTAGAAGTTCAATCTTTACTCTGTTTTTATATTGACATTATTAAACAACATAAGAATTTACATAATATTATTACAAATAACTTTTTACGGTATATATTATGGAATCCGAATTATCCAAACAGTCTGAAGCTAATGTCCTCATAGTAAAAGGAAGATTTAAGTCCAATGTAATAAATCAGTACGGTCTTTTTTTGCTGACTTTTAATGCTATGAAAAGGATTGATAATCAGCAGGTAATTGTCACCTCTTACTCTGATATATATGATTTAGATCCAAGCACTCCATGGAATAAATTTGAGGAATATATAGTAGATCGCAAGTGGAAAGGGAATTTTATCAACAGCATAACCGCATCTATATCCGACGCCTTTAATAGACTTCCGGAAGATGAAAAAGCCATGTCTCGACTCTATGAAAGCGTATATAATTATAACTATGATCAAATGGACGTCATAATATACGATATACTAAACCGTATATTCCACGACAAAAACTTGACATTAGAGACTCTTATTCAAGAAATATCACAGCAGGAGCTTCAAAATATTAGAGAAAACAGATCAAAACCGCAAAAGCGGGAAGAAGAAACCCAAGATGAAAAAAAGGATGATAGTCATGTAATTTTAAAAATTAAACCTGTTTTAGCGCCTCTAAACGGGAAACCTATTTATGAACTGCGCGTAGGCGACAGAATAATGGTTAAAATTATACCCGCATCAAATAAAGAGAACTATTATATAGAACTTAATAAGCTGCGAGATGAAAATCAAATTATAAAACCAATACCTGCTAAAGTGATTGATATAAAATCATCATCAAATAAAGATAATCCCATTGAAATCCTTGCAGAGATAATGCCCGGAGTTTATGGACTCTGTTTGGAAGATGAAAAATTGATTAAGCTTAAATTATATGACCCTGAAGCAGATACTTCACTCAAAGAAACCAAAAAATTATCATCAGCAAAAAACAGTTCGTCTTCAAATAAAAAAGGCGGTATAAGTAAAAGCGTCGTTATTATGATTATGTTTTTAATATTTGTACTTTTAGTATTTATAATATTGATTATGATTGGATGGTAATAATTACTTAAAGTATATAATATGGCAAAGGAAATATCACTTATCGGATGCGGCAGAATAGGTTTTATTCTTGAAAATGATAAATTAAGGAATAAACCCTGTACCCACTTTGGAGGGGCATCTTCTGCAGGTTTAAAATTCACATCAGCGTGCGATATAAACAGGGATAGATTAAAAAAATTCGGACTAAAAGCCAATATACGGGACAGCGGACTGTTTACCGATTATAAAACTCTTCTAAAAAACAGAACTCCCGATTTATTAGTAATCTCAACATGGACAAATACTCATGGAGATATAGCGCTTCAGGCAATAGACCGCGGCGTAAAAATAATTGTATTGGAAAAACCTGCAGCTTCATCGCTTACATTAACAAAAAAAATTATATCCGAATCAAAAAAAAATAACTGCTCAATTATTGTCAATCATGAAAGACGATTTGACGCCAGATATAATAAAGTTAAGGATATGATAGACCGAGGAACAATCGGCGATATAAAGACAGTCAATGCAAGAATGCTCACCGGACCATATAGAGGGAAATCATATATTGAAGAAGGCGGCGGACCTCTGCTTCATGACGGAACTCATCTTGTGGACATTATCCGTTTTTTCTTTGGGGATATAGCTGCTGTTCAGGGAGAATTTAAACGATACACAAGAAGTTACGGCTTTGAAGATTCGGCATCGGCATGGTTACAGAGTAAAGACGGGGTAGATATTTTCTTAGAAGCAGGCGGAGGGAGAAAGTATTTTCAATTTGAGCTTGAGATATGGGGTACTGAGGGTAAAATTTTAATCGGTAACGGATACAACAGACTCTTTATGAAAAAAAAATCTAAACTCTACACGGGATTTAACGACCTCCATGAAACAAAATTCCCTGCCGTAAATCAGAAAAACTGCTTTACCGAACTGTACAAATCGGCAGCATCTATGCTCAAGTGTAAATCTGTTACTAATATATCAGGCATTGATGACGGATACAAGGCTCTTGAAATTATTCATGCAATCTATTACTCGTCGCATCTTGGGAGAAAAAAAATAGAACTGCCAATAAATCCGGGATGTATAGACTTAAAGAGAATTTTTGGAATTAGATAATTAGTTAATATTTTTGTCGGTGAAAAATAATATACTATCTGAAAAGCTATGTAACTTTTATTGCAAAGGTAAGAGAGTACGAGAAAAAGAAACCGCTTGAAGAAGCAATAAGATTAGCAGTAAAATATTGTATAAAAAAAGATATATTGGCAGATTATTTTAAGAAGAATGCGCAGGAGGTAATAAAGATGCTGACGATTGAATACTCATTAAAAGACGCTATTGCAGGTGCCCGCGAAGAAGGTATGGAAAGAGGCATTGAAAAAGGCAAAGAAGAAGGTCAAAAGTATGTTCTGGGACTTCTGGAACAGGGTTTGACCTATGAAGAGATAAAAAAGAAAATAGAGAAAAAATCGAAGAATAAACGTGGATAGTCTTGAACCGCGATTTCCACAAAATTTTCAGGATTACCGGGATTTTGCTTCACTGAACTGTAAGTAAAAAATTTTTTATCCACACGCAAAATTTCTGCGTTCGATGTAGGGACTGCCGCCCTCGCCAGACCGCGTGATACATCTATGGGTCAGAGCCAATATCATAAACTTAAGGTATTACAGCATAAATTTTGCCCGTAGGGCATTCATATCA
>WRGT01000052.1 GCA_009787025.1 Spirochaetota bacterium | reverse complement strand
CAATCCAGAGTCTTAATTTATCCTACTGGATTGCCACGCCGAGTTTACATTGGATTATCAGGTGAACTTTAACACGGCTCGCAATGACGTGTTATATAACTAATTGTTTGACATATACGATTGTCTGCGTGTTACTTATCAGACAGCCCCGCAATTATCACTATACAGGTATAGTATGAGCAGAAATCTTCCAATAGACAGAACAAGAAATATTGGCATAATGGCGCATATTGACGCAGGGAAAACAACTCTCACCGAGCGTGTACTTTTTTTTACAGGTAAGACTCACAAAATGGGAGAGGTTCATGAAGGCACTGCAGAGATGGACTGGATGGTGCAGGAAAAGGAGAGGGGCATAACCATTACTGCTGCTGCAACAACATGTACATGGAAAAACAGCGCTATAAACATTATTGATACGCCCGGTCATGTGGATTTTACAATGGAGGTTGAACGGAGTTTACGCGTACTCGATTCGGCTATTGCTGTATTTGACGGAGTAGCAGGGGTTGAACCTCAATCTGAAACGGTATGGCGTCAGGCTGATAAATATAATGTGCCGAGAATATGTTTTGTAAATAAACTCGACCGTTTAGGCGCAGATTACGAACAATGTATAAGAATGATTAAGGATAAGCTCTATGCCGTTCCTCTGCCGTTACAGATTCCCATAGGCGCTGAGAGTTCGTTTACAGGCGTTGTTGACATAATTACAATGAAGGCTATAGTCTGGAATGACCAGTCGGGAAAGGAATTTGAATTTTTAGAAATACCCGACGATCTAAAGGCTAAGGCTGATTCTGCAAGAGATAATATGATAGAAAAACTTGCAGATTGCGACGAATCCATACTGGAAAAGTTTCTTGAAGGAATTTCTCCCACCGAAGATGAAATTAAAAAAGCTATAAGAAACGCAACAATTAACGCTAAACTCTATCCTGTTTTCTGCGGATCTGCCTTAAAAAATAAGGGGATACAGCCGTTATTAGATGCAATAGTTGATTATTTACCGTCGCCTAAGGATAAACCTGCAGTACAGGGTCATGACGTAAATGATTATGCTAAATTAATAACACGCGAGGTTGATGATAAGGAACATTTCTGCGCACTTGTATTTAAGATTATGACTGATCCTCATGTGGGAAAGCTTTCATATATGAGGGTTTATTCTGGAACATTTAAATCGGGCGACCAAATCCTTAATGTTTTTTCCGGAAAAAAAGAGAGAATAGGAAAATTTTTAAGAATGCACGCCAATAACAGAGAAGAAATAGATGCTGTTTATACGGGTGATATTGTTGTAGCAGTAGGTCTTAAAACAGTAAGAACGGGAGATACTGTAACATCTGTTGAGTATCCCATACTTTTAGAAAAGATGACCTTTCCAGAACCTGTAATTTCAATTGCAATGGAGTTAAAATCCAAGGGTGATCAGGATAAGTTAAATCAGGCGCTTTTAAGATTGGCAGACGAGGATCCTACATTCAGGTCAAATATCAGCGAAGAGACGGGTCAGCTTATAATATCAGGTATGGGGGAACTCCATTTGGATATTATTGTGGACAGGCTGCTCAGGGAGTTTAATATCCCTGCTAATGTAGGAAAACCCCAAGTGACATATAAAGAAACTATAACAGTACCTGCTGTTTCCGAACATGTTTACGAAAAACAGATAGGGGGCAAAGATAATTTCGGTCATGTTAAAATTTCCATTGAACCTTCCGAATCAGGCAAGGGGTTTATTTTTAAGAATAATATCTCCCCTGAATTAATTCCTAAGATATTTATAGACAGTATTCATGCAGGTTTAATTGATTCAATGATGTCAGGGGTCATAGCAGGCTATAAAATGGAGGATATTACAGTTACACTTTTAAAAGCAGATTACAATGAGCTTAAATCGAGCGAATTGGCATATAGAATAGCAGCAAATATGGCTCTAAAAGACGGCGTAAGAGAAGCAAAACCCTTTTTAATGGAGCCTATAATGAAATTAGAGATTGTTTCGCCTGAAGAATATACGGGAGATATAATAAATGACCTTAATTCAAGACGCGGCAAGATAGAAAATATAGATTTTAAGGGAAATTTAAAGGTTTTAGAGGCATTAATCCCGCTTTCCGAGGCATTTGGTTATGCTACTGTAGTAAGGTCTATGAGTCAGGGGCGGGCAACTCATACTTTACAGTATTCTCACTATGATCTTGTGCCAGAATCAATAATGAACCGCATTTTAGGTAAATTTAGCGGATTAATTTAATTAATAATATTTTTTTAATATTTTTTTGTTTTACAAATTTCTTTTGTTTTAGAGAATGGTTCTCAGTTATATTTTTATGATATTTTTTTGTTATATGAGCCTCTATTTGACAAAAATATGTAAATTTAGTAAATTTACTTGACAGAATAGGGAGTTTTTTTTTTATTTCAAAAACTCGCTTTTTTTAAAGCGGGTGGGATATCTATGTATATACAATGCAATTATTTCAATTGTGTGATTTGCAATATAGTCAAAAGTAATTATGATTTAAATTAAAATTTGTAAGGAGAAATCTAATGGCAAAAGAAAAATTTGCACGAACAAAATCTCATGTAAATGTTGGTACAATTGGACATATTGACCACGGTAAGACGACTTTGACATCAGCAATTACAAAGGTTTTTTATCTTGCTTATGGCACAGGTAAAGCTAAGAATTTTGACGAGATAGATAATGCGCCTGAAGAAAGACAGAGAGGAATAACAATAGCAGTATCTCATCAGGAATATGAAACGCCAAACAGACACTATGCCCATGTTGATTGTCCCGGTCATGCCGACTATATTAAAAATATGATTACAGGAGCTGCACAGATGGATGCGGCAATACTTGTTGTTGCAGCAACAGACGGCGCAATGCCTCAAACAAGAGAACACGTTTTGCTTGCGCATCAGGTTAATGTTCCTTATATAGTAGTATTTTTAAATAAAGTCGATATGCTTGATCCTTCCGACAGGGCTGAGATGGTTGAACTTGTTGAATTGGAGATCAGAGAACTGCTCTCTAAGAACGATTTTCCCGGTGATGATGTGCCTGTAATACCCGGTTCTGCTCTTAAGGCTTTAGAGGCTGCAGATGCCGGCAAGAAAGATGATGAGTGGTTCCAATCTGTAATAAAACTCGGCGAAGCCCTCGACACTTATGTACCTGAACCGGTAAGAGAGAAGGATAAGCCTTTCCTTATGCCTATTGAGGACGTTTTTTCAATTACAGGCAGAGGAACCGTTGTAACGGGAAGAATAGAAAAGGGAATTGTCAGAACAGGCGACGAGGTTGAGATTATAGGTTTTGTTGAGACTAAAAAGTCCGTATGTACCGGTGTTGAGATGTTCAGAAAAATTCTCGATGAAGGTTTTGCAGGTGATAATGTTGGCTGTCTCCTTAGAGGTGTTGGAAAAGAAGAGGTTGAGAGGGGACAGGTTCTTGCTAAGCCGGGTTCAATTAAACCGCACAAGAAGTTTACCGGCAGAGTCTATATATTAAAGAAAGAAGAGGGTGGAAGACATACTCCTTTCTTTGGAAACTATCGTCCGCAGTTTTATTTTAGAACAACTGACGTAACGGGAACTATTACTCTGCCTCAAGGAGTTGAGATGGTTATGCCCGGTGACGACATTGATATAACAGTTGATTTGATTACACCGATAGCTATGGAGCAGGAGCTGAGGTTTGCAATCCGGGAAGGCGGAAGAACTGTCGGAGCAGGTGTTGTCGTTAATATAATAGAGTAAGTTTATAAGAGATTTAAATAAAATATAATCGTCAGGCTTAGCCTGACGATTATTATCTAATATATAAGGTGAAAAAAGTGGGAAAATTGACAGGACAACGTATTAGGGTTAAATTGAGGTCCTATGATGCAAAACTTTTGGATCAGTCTGCAGAAAAAATTGTTACTACTACAAATAGAAGCGGTGCAAAGATTTCCGGACCTATTCCACTTCCTACTAAGATTGAAAAGTTTTGCGTATTAAGATCACCTCATGTCAATAAAAAGGCAAGGGAACAGTTTGAAATACGAACTCATAAAAGATTGATAGATATTATTGATCCTAATTCGGATACGGTTGAGGCTTTGATGAAATTGGAATTACCTGCCGGTGTTTCTGTTGATATTAAGTCTTAATTATTAAGTTAATATGTGAAAACTAAAATCAATATTATAGTTGCATTCTTGCTTCAAGGGTTGATTTAACGCTTTCCGTAATAAGTATAAAAAACATAGAAGTATAAAAATAGAATTTATTGTTATATAATAGGTCAAGGTGATGAAAAAGGCGCTATTCGGAAAAAAAATAGGCATGACTCAATATATAAAAGAAGACGGCACGGTAATACCTGTCACTGCATGTGAGATAACGCCATGTGTTGTTGTTCAGAAGAAGACCGTTGAAAGAGACGGTTATTCTGCGCTTAAACTTGGTTTTTTTGATCAAAAAGAAAGCAGGCTCAGCAAGCCCATACTTGAGGATCTTAAAAAAAAGAATATATCTCCAAAGAGGCATTTTGCCGAAGTGGAAATTTTTGATGATTCCCTTGAAGTCGGCAGTGAAATAAAATGCACGATCTTTCAGGAAAATGATAAAGTTGAAGTAACAGGAATATCTAAAGGACATGGCTTTGCAGGCGTAATCAAGAGATATGGTTTTGGCGGCGGCAGAGCAACACACGGATCGCATTTTCATAAAGCGCCCGGTTCGGTAGGTTCTGCCACATATCCGGGAGAGATTTGGAAAGGTAAAAAGCTCCCCGGTCGTTTTGGTAATAAAAGAGTAACTGTAAAAAATCTTAAAATAGTGAAGATACTTGAAGATAAAAATATTGTCCTTATTTCAGGCGCAATTCCGGGAAGAAGAGATACGCTGATTAAAGTAACAGCAGTAAATTAGGTGAATTATTATGAAAGTAGATAAGTTTTCAATTGATGGAAAGGTCATAGGACAGGTAGAACTTTTAGACGATATATTTTCTGCCGAAGTGAATGACGTTCTAATATATGAGTATATTAAAGCTGCAAATGCAAATTTGAGGCAAGGGACCCATTCTGCTAAAAGCAGAAGTGAAGTCAGGGGCGGAGGAGCTAAGCCCTGGCGCCAGAAGGGAACAGGCAGAGCCAGAGCCGGTACATCAAGATCGCCCATTTGGCGCGGCGGCGGTATGATTTTTGCCCGTAAACCGAGAGATTATTCAATACAGCTTCCGAAGAAGATTAAGCGCGCTGCATTTATATCAATATTTTCTCAAAAAGCAAAATCCGGCGCTGTAAAGGTGATTGAAGATTTTAAAGTTGACGGTAAAACCAAGAGCGTGGCAAAAATCGGCGATGCATTATCAATAACTAAGGGGATCATAGTTTCAGGTAATCCTGACGCTGAGGATTCTTTGTTAAAAAGGGCTGTCCGAAATATCCCGTGGTTTAAATATAATCATGTAAGCAGAATGTCAGGGAGAGATATATTTTATTCAAATGAGATTATATTTACCGAAAGTGCTTTGAGTCAAATAAATGAAAAATATGCTAAGGTGAAGTGAAATGAATCCTAACGATATAATAATAAAACCGATCATTTCAGAGAAGTCCACCGGACTGATGGAACAACAAAAATATGTATTTAAGGTTGCTAAAGATGCAAATAAATTAATTATAATGCAGGCATTGAAGGAACTTTTTAATGTAACCCCTGAAAAAGTAAACATAATCAATGTAAGGGGTAAAAATAGAAGACTTAGATATAAGGTCGGTAAAAGAACGGCTTGGAAAAAAGCTATTGTAACACTAAGCGTTGGCGACAAGATAGAAATTTTTGAAGGTCAATAATTAATAATTGCCGCAAGAGATAAGGATAACTAAAGATGGGAATAAAAAAATATAGACCAATTACATCTACCTTAAGGTATAAGACGGTACTTGATAAAAATGAGATAACCGAAGAAAAACCTTATAAACCGTTGACTAAAGGGCAGACGGCCGGTTCCGGCAGAGGCTATAAGGGGCAGATTACTACAAGAAGACGCGGCGGCGGTCATAAGCGTAAGCTTCGCCTTATAGATTTTAAGAGAAATAAGTTTGATATACCGGGTAAAGTTCTATCGATCGAATATGATCCGAACAGATCTGCAAACATTGCATTGATTGTTTATGTTGACGGCGAAAAACGTTACATAATTGCGCCTGAGTCTTTACAAGTGGGCGACAAGATTGAAGCCGGTGAAAAAGTAGAGATTAAAGTTGGGAATGCGCTCCCGTTAAAAAATATTCCGTTAGGCTCTGACATTTATAACATTGAACTCCATAGGGGAAAAGGGGGACAATTAGTGAGATCAGCCGGTACTGCAGCTGTATTGACTGCTAAAGAGGGAGATTATTGTTTGGTAAAACTTCCTTCCGGTGAAATAAGAAAGATCCATAAGGAGTGTTATTCGACAATCGGAGCTGTAGGGAACAAAGATCATATAAATTTGACAATCGGTAAGGCAGGAAGGTCAAGGTGGCTTAACAAAAGACCGAGAGTCAGAGGGGTAGCCATGAATCCCGTTGACCATCCCCTTGGCGGCGGCGAGGGCAAATCTTCGGGCGGTCGTCATCCCGTATCTCCCACAGGTCAGCCGGCTAAAGGCTATAAAACCAGAAAAAAACATAAATATAGTGATGATTATATAATTAAGAGAAGGAAAGGCTGATATGGCAAGATCGATCAAAAAAGGACCCTATGTAGATTCAAAACTTTTTAAGAAAGTTGAGGAGATGAATTCGTCAAATACAAAGAAGGCTGTAAAAACCTGGTCTCGAAGATCTACTATATTCCCTGATATGATAGGTCATACACTAATGGTTCACAATGGAAAGATATTCGTCCCTGTATATGTTACAGAGAATATGATTGGTCATAAACTCGGAGAGTTTTCTCCCACAAGAACATACAGGGGTCATACAAGTAAAGATGATAAACTGGCAAAGAAGAAAAGATAAAGAAGAAAAGATAAAGAAGAAAAGATAAAGAAGAAAAGATAATGAGGATTAAAAATGGAATCGTCTGCCAAATCAAGTATCAATAGAATATCAGCATCAAAGCTGCGCTTAGTTGCAAATGAAATAAAGGGATATTCTCTTCCGGAGGCTATTGACGTTTTGAAACAACTGCCGCAAAAGGGAGCAAGAATTGTGCTTAAGACTTTAAACTCTGCAGGAGCAAACGCAAAGTACAGCAATCCTGATATAATTGAAGAATCTCTCTTCATAAAGAAGATTGCAGTTGACCAGGGTCCTGTTCTGAAGAGATTTCATGCAAGAGCGAGAGGCAGAGCAAGCAGGATAAAAAAGAGAACAAGCAGCATAACAATTATATTATCTGATGAAAATTAAAGGATAGGTGAAAGATAAATAATGGGTCAAAAGGTAAATCCAATAGGTATTAGATTAGGAGTCAACCGAACATGGGATTCCGTATGGTATGATGAAAAAAAACAGTATGCGGCTAATCTCCATGAAGATATCAAAATAAAAAAGTATATTGCAAAAGAAAAGAAGAGCGCGGGAATAGCAAAAATTACCATTGAGAGATTTCCTGATAGAGTAAATGTAAATATAAATGCCGCAAGACCCGGCGTATTAATTGGGAAGAAGGGTGCAGATATTGAAAATCTGAAGGATCAACTTCAGAAGCTCGCATCTAAGACTGTATATATAAATATTGTTGAAGTAAAGAAGCCCGAAAAAAATTCAAAGTTAATTGCAGAACAGATTGCTTCACAGATAGAATCAAGATTTCCATATAGGAGAGCGGTTAAGCAGGCTATTACAAATGCAATGAGAAGCGGCGCGCTTGGAATAAAGGTGATGGTTGCAGGAAGATTAAACAATGCTGAAATGGCTAGAACAGAAGCATATAAAGAGGGTAGAATACCCCTTCATACTTTAAGAGCGGACATAGACTATGGCTTTGCTGAAGCATTAACCTCTTTTGGATTAATAGGAGTGAAGGTTTGGCTGTACAACGGCGATGTTTTGACAAAAGATAAAGATGATGATGAAGATAAATATTCTGTAAAAAGAAAGACGAGATAAAGTTCGGCGGGGTGAATTTTTATGTTAATGCCAAAAAGGGTAAAACACAGAAAGGTAATGCGTGGAAGAATGACAGGCGTTGCTCAGAGAGGGGCGACAGTTGCATTTGGCGAATATGGATTAAAAGCTCTTGAATCTGCAAAAATAACAAGCAGACAAATAGAGGCTGCAAGGGTAGCAATAAATAGAAAGGTAAAAAGGGGCGGTAAACTTTGGATTAGAATATTCCCGGATTTCCCATTCACAAAGAAGGCTGCCGAAACAAGAATGGGTAAAGGTAAGGGAAATCCCGAAGGTTTTGTCGCCAGAGTGAAACCCGGCAGAATTTTGTTTGAGATAGCAGGGGTTGATGAGGAGATGGCAAAGAAGGCTCTTGAGAGCGCGTCTCATAAGCTTCCTTTAAAAACAAAAGTTATACAGGTGGAGAAAATAGATTAATATAATTTAGAGGGAGCGAGATGAAAGGAAAACTTGAAGAGTTAACAATGGCTGAATTAAATAAGAGTTTAGAAGATTCAAAGGCTGACCTTAGAAAGGAGAGATTTAGGGCAGTAACAAGTAAGGTTGATAATCCTAAAAAGATTAAAAGTTTAAAAAAACATATAGCCAGAATTTTAACCCTCAAAAATGAATATGATTTAAAGATCAGAAAATCCAGAGGGCTATAAAATACGGAGATTATTTAGATGAAATCAAGGAAACAACTAATAGGCAAAGTAACAAGCACCAAAATGGACAAGACAATAGTGGTTGAAATTGAAAATTTAGTTATGCATCCGCTTTATAAGAAGTCGGTTAAAAGGACTAAAAAATTAAAAAGTCATGATGAAAAAAATGAATGCTCTGTTGGCGATATAGTCAGAATTGAAGAATCGAGACCATTATCAAAAGATAAAAGACATAGATTGATAGAAATTATTGAGAAAGTGAAATAGGGGTCTAGTATGATACAGGCGCAGACAATTCTTGAAGTAGCTGATAACAGCGGCGTAAAAAAGGTGATGTGCATTAAGGTCCTGGGCGGGACAAAGAGAAGATATGCCTCTGTTGGTGATATAATCGTTGTTGCAGTTAAGGATTCACATCCTTCGTATGGTTTAAAGGATTCTACCGGAAAAAAGGTTCACAACAAATCTGTGTTAAGGGCAGTAGTTGTAAGAACAAAGAAATCCGTAAGAAGGAAAGACGGGTCGTATATAAAGTTTGACGATAATGCTGTTGCAATAATTGATGCAAAGAATGAGCCAAAGGGTTCAAGGATTTTTGGTCCGGTAGCGAGAGAGCTGCGCGATAAAAATTTCCTTAAGATCGTATCGCTTGCACCGGAGGTTTTATAATGAGATTAATGATGAAAAGCGAAAATGCTGAAGATTGTGTTAAGACTAAATTTAAAAAGAATGACAGCGTTGTTGTAATTAGCGGTTCGGATAGAGGGAAAAGAGGTAAAATTCTAAAAGTGGACAGGACCAAGGGGAGAGTTATTGTTGAGGGAGTTAATAAGAGGAATAAATATCTTAAACCTTCTCAGGATAATCCTAAAGGGAGACTTGTTAATATTGAATATCCTATTCATATTTCCAATATAATGTATTTTTGCGATAAATGCAAAAAAGGTACCAGAATAGGGATAAATCAAACCGAAAAAGCGAAAGTTCGTGTTTGCAGGTCGTGTTCTAAAAGTATAGATAAATAAAGGTATTTGCGATGCAGGTAAGATTAAGGGATGAATACAATAACAAGTATAAAAAGAATTTAATGGATAAATTCAAATATAAGACTATTATGCAGGTCCCGAAACTTGAAAAAATAGTTTTAAACGTAGGAATGGGAGATGCCCACTCAAATACTAATTACCTTAATTCGGTAATTGACGAATTAACAATGATTACAGGTCAGAAAGCTGTTAAAACAGTTGCCAGAAAATCAATTGCTAATTTTAAAATAAGAGAAGGGTATAATGTTGGGTGCAGAGTGACTCTTCGCGGAATTATGATGTATGAGTTTTTTGACAGATTAATAAATGTTGCTTTACCAAGGGTAAGAGACTTTAAGGGTTTGTCTCCAAAATCTTTTGATACAAACGGGAACTATAATTTTTCAATAATGGAACAGATTATTTTCCCTGAGATTAATTTTGATAAAACCGAAAAGATTCATGGTATAAATATTACAATTGTAACATCAGCAAAAACTAAAGATGAAGCGTTAGCGCTTCTAAAAGAATTTAAAATGCCGTTTAGAGAGCAGGGGTAATAGATATGGCAAAAGCAAGTATGGTCGCTAAGAATAAGATGCCTAATAAATTTAAGGTCCGCAATTATAACAGATGCGCAATATGCGGAAGACCAAGAGGTTATTTAAAAAGATTTGATATGTGCAGGATTTGTTTTAGAAAGCTTGCAAGTGTCGGCGAAATCCCTGGTGTAACGAAATCGTCATGGTAGAAATTTTAAGTGGAGAGTGGTTGAAACATGAGCACTACTAATGATCCAATTGCAGATATGTTGACTCGCATAAGAAATGCAGTCAAAGCGGAACATTTGAAAGTAGATATACCTGCATCTAAAATGAAAATATCTATTGCTAAAATACTTAAAGATGAAGGTTTTATAAAGAATTATAAGATTATTGAAGATAATAAGCAGAAGATATTGAGAGTTTACCTCAAATATAGCGAGCAGAATCAGTCTGCAATTCTCAGTTTAGTTAGAATAAGTAAACCCGGCAGAAGGATTTACGCAAAAGCACAAGAGTTAAAGCCTGTTTATAATAATATTGGTATAAGAATATTGTCAACGCCAAAAGGTATAATTACAAATAAGGCTGCGCGTAAACTTAATGTCGGTGGTGAAGTAATTTGTGAAATCTCATAGCGGGAAGAGAGTATTGATATGTCTAGAATAGGAAAGTTGCCGGTTGAAATTCCCGGAACCGTAACGGTTAATATAACTGATACTGTCATTAATGTAAAAGGTCCTCTTGGCGAGGATAGTATAACTCTGTTAGGTGGAGTTATAGTTGTAAAAAATGATAATATAATAAATGTATCGGTTGAAGATGTAAATAATAATAAATTAAGAGCTTATCACGGTCTATTTAGGACGTTAATAAATAATATGGTAGTAGGCGTTTCAACAGGGTTTGTTAAAGAGATGGAGATTGTTGGAGTCGGTTATAGAGCTGTGCAGCAGGGCGATGATATACAATTTCAAATAGGATATTCCCATCCTGTAATATTTAAGGCGCCTAAAGGCATTACGCTTGAGGTAACAGAACCTACAAAGTTTAGAGTCAAGGGTTTTAATAAAGAACAGGTTGGACAGGTAGCGGCTAATATAAGAAAACTCAGACCTCCAGAGCCTTATAAAGGGAAAGGGATTAGATATAGAAATGAGAATATAAGGAAAAAAGCAGGGAAAACAGGTAAAAAATAATGGATAAGCTGTCCTTAAAGAAGACGAGATTTTCTCGACGAAGAGTCAGAATAAAAAATAAAATAAGAAAAAACAGTAATTTGCTGCGACTATGTATATCACGAAGCAATAAAAATTTTTATGCGCAGATAATTGATGATTCAAAGGGGCATACTCTTGTTGCTATGTCAACACTCTCAAATGATTTTCCCGAAACGAAGAATTGCGGAAATCTTGAAACGGCTAAGAGTCTGGGAAAACTCATTGCCGAGAAGGCTGTTGCAAGCGGTATTAAAAGGGTTGTGTTTGATAGAAATGGTTATCTATATCATGGGAAAATAAAAGCCTTTGCCGATTCAGCTCGTGAAAACGGATTAGAGTTTTAGGAGTTTAATATGAAGATCAAAAGAAAGAAAAGTAAAATTGAAGGCATTGATATTTCTGATAAAGTCGTTGTTATAAACAGGGTAGCAAAAGTTGTTAAAGGCGGCAGAAGATTTTCATTTAGCGCATTGTCGGTTATTGGTGATAATGACGGACATATAGGGGTTGGATTTGGGAAAGCAAATGATGTTCCAGATGCTATAGATAAAAGTAAAGAGGATGCAAAGAAGAATCTTTATAAAGTTAATTTAAGTAAAAATACAATACCGCATGAGGTCATTGGAAAATTTAAGTCAGCTACAGTAATAATGAAGCCTGCTGCGCCGGGAACGGGAATAATTGCAGGCGCTTCTGTTCGAGCGGTTATTGAAAAAGCAGGGATTTCTGATGTTTTAACTAAAGCGCAAGGTTCAAGAAATCCAATAAATTTAGTAAAAGCAACCTTAGACGGTCTGTTACAGCTCCGAAGCTTAAAAGAGGCTGCTACTATAAGGGAAATTCCGATCTCAAAACTTTGGGAGTAGTGTAATGGCTAAGAAATTATTAGTTAAAAAGATAAGAAGCAGTATATCTACAAAGCCGGATCAAAGAGCAACATTAGTTGCCCTTGGGTTAAGAAAGATGAATTCATCAAGAGAACATGATGATAATCCTGTTATTAGAGGGATGATAAACAAGGTAAAACACTTAGTTGAAGTTAAGGAAATTAATTCATAATTATTTATAGAGAGATACCGTAATGGAACAATATACAATAAAGAGACCTGATTCAATAAAAAAACGTAAACGGATTGGAACAGGACCTTCAGCCGGAGGGGGAAAGACAGCCGGCAGGGGGCATAAAGGTCAGAAAGCCAGATCAGGAAGCAGATACCGCGCATGGTTTGAGGGCGGTCAAATGCCGTTACAGAGGCGTGTTCCGAAAAGAGGGTTTAATAATATATTTAAAAAATATTATCAGATAGTTAATGTAGAACAGATCAACAAGCTTGAATTAAATGAAATAAATCCTGAAACGCTCTTTAAGTCAGGATTAATTAAGGATTCATCAAAATTAATTAAAATTCTTGGAAATGGGGATTTTAACAAATCTGTTAAAATCACTGCTGATTCTTTTTCTGCCGGCGCTATGAATAAAATAAAGAATGCCGGCGGAGAAGCTATAATTAGAAAAAACGCGGCTGAAAAGAAATAGGATAATCTAATGTCCAATATTGTTGTAAATATCTTTAAAATTCCCGATCTGCGTAAGAGAATTTTATTTACGATCTTTGTGTTAGTTATTTATAGAATTGGCGCTCATATACCAATTCCGGGGATTAATGTAGAGGCGCTAAGGGACTTCTTTGTACAAGCGCAGAGCGGCGGCGGAGTAATGGATTTTTTTGACCTTTTTTCAGGCGGAGCATTAAAGAGATTTTCCATATTTGCTTTAGGCATTATGCCGTATATATCAGCGTCAATTATAATAGATCTTCTTAAATCTGTTTTTCCATATTTGGCAGAGCTGGCTAAAGAAGGGGCAGAGGGTCAAAAAAAGATAAGCCAATATACAAAGTATGGGACAGTTCTATTATGTACTATACAAGGGTTTGGCTTAGTCTATTGGATGATGAGAAATGTAGAAGGCTCAGGTGTTATCGCAAGCGATGTAGGATTTGGCTTTGTATTAACAGCAGTAATTTCAATTGTTACAGGTACTATGGTACTAATGTGGATGGGTGAACTGATTACAGAGAGAGGAATAGGGAATGGAATATCGCTGATAATTATGGCAGGTATTGTTGTTCGTCTTCCGCAGTCAATTTATGCTACAGGCAGAAAAATCGGCGATACTGGAGAACCAATCGTAGGATTTATTCTTGTTGGTCTATTCTTTCTTGTTGTTGCAGCTTGTATTCTTTTAACTCTTGGTACAAGGAGAATTCCCGTTCAGTATGGGAAAAGAAATGTCGGCGGTACGGCTGTTAGTGTAACGGCTCAGTATATCCCTCTACGGGTGAATGCGGCAGGGGTTATACCTATTATCTTTGCATCGGCGATAATTGTATTCCCATCACAGATGCTGCGAATGATTGGCTCCGCAAGCAGCAATGAATTTTTAAACAGATTACAGTATTGGCTGACGCCCGGTCAGATTCCATATATAGTTCTTTATAGTTTGTTAATTATGTTTTTTTGTTTTTTCTATACATCTTTGCGTATTAATCCTGCTGATGTAGCGGATAATTTAAAAAAATACGGCGGTTTTATTCCCGGGATAAGACCGGGTAAAAATACATCCGATTATTTAATGGGGACTTTAAACCGGCTTACATTTTTCGGATCAATTTTTCTTGCATTAATAGCAGTTATTCCTGATTTTATTATTAGAGTATATCCGGAGCAGGTTCCAATGGAGATGGCTTATCTGTTTGGAGGGACATCGCTTTTAATTATTGTCGGCGTTGCCCTTGATACATTAAAGCAGATTGAATCTCAATTGCTTATGCGCCACTATGATGGTTTTCTTGGCGGGAAGAAAAAATTACAGGGGAGATTTTAATATTTTGTTAGAGAGAGTTTATGGCTAAAGAAGAACCTATAGAGGTTGAAGGTGTAGTTGTTGAACCGCTCCCTAACGCTATGTTTAGGGTGAAATTAAATAATGGTCATGTAGTATTAGCGCATATTTCAGGTAAAATGAGGATGCACTATATTAAAATATTAACAGGTGATAAGGTTACTGTTGAATTATCGCCATATGATCTTAATCGCGGTAGAATTACCTATAGATCAAAATAACAAAAGTATAAGAATGAAGTTGACATAAAAAGCGTTGTTGACAAAACTGTCTTTTTGTTTAACGGGGAGTATTATAGAGATGAAAGTGAAAGTTTCGGTAAAAAAAGTTTGCAGTGAGTGCAAAGTTATAAAAAGGCATGGCGTGGTCCGGGTTATATGTGAAAATCCGAGACATAAGCAGAGACAGAAGGTCAGAACTGTAAAAAAACATTAAATTTTATTTAAGAGGATCTTATGGCGAGGATAGCGGGAGTTGATTTACCCAGTGACAAGAGAATAGAAGTTGGATTAACCTATATATTCGGGATTGGACTTAGGACTGCTCAGAGGATAGTTTCCGAATCAGGGATTAATCCGGATACAAGGGTGAAAGATCTTACTGATGATGAGATAGCAAGTATAAGGAAATTTATTGACCAGAAGGTTAAGGTGGAAGGTGATCTTAGAACTGAGATTGCTATGAATATAAAGAGATTGATGGATATTGGATGTTACAGAGGAATCAGGCATAGGAGAGGACTACCGGTAAGAGGTCAGAATACAAAGAATAATGCCAGAACCAGAAAAGGCAACCGCAAAGTATCTATCGGCAGTAAGAAGAAGAAATAAGAGGTAACCTAAGTGAAACAAAAAAAAGCGAAGAAGAAAGAGAAAAAAAATATACCGCTTGGGAAAGCATTCATACAGGCAACATATAATAATACAATAGTTACTCTTACTGATATGCAGGGAAATGTTATAGCATGGGCTACATCAGGCGGAGAAGGCTTTAAGGGTTCAAGAAAATCAACTCCATTTGCTGCGCAGATGGCGGCAAAAACTGCTGCCGAAAATGCTATTGAAGCGGCAGGTTTACAATCTATTGAAGTATATGTTAAGGGACCCGGTATCGGGAGAGAGGCTGCTGTAAGATCATTGTTTCAGAGCGGCTTGACTATTTCAAAAATAAAAGATATAACACCTGTTCCTCATAATGGATGCAGACCAAAGAAGAGAAGAAGAGTGTAACGGAGATTCGCTATGGCTAAATATACAGGTCCAAAATGTAAGTTATGCAGGAGAGAGATGACTCCTCTAATGCTGAAAGGTCAGAGATGTTTAACAGATAAATGTCCTCTTAAGGGGGATAAAAAATATCCTCCGGGTCCGCCCAGAAAGAGAAGAGGAAAGGTATCGGATTATGCTGTTCAGTTAAGGGAAAAACAGAAGATCAAGAGAACTTACGGACTGCTGGAAAAACAGTTTAGAATAAATTTTGAAAATGCCAATAAGATGAGAGGCGTTACAGGCGAAAATATGCTCTCTCTCTTAGAAAGAAGGTTAGATAATGTAATATATAGATTAGGCTTTGCTACATCAAGATCACAGGCAAGGCAGTTGATTCAGCATAATCATGTTAAAGTAAACGATAGAGTTGTTGATATTCCTTCATTTATCGTAAGAGAAGGCAATAGTATTGAGATACGTGATGCCTTTAAATCAAATGTATTACTTGAAGATTCTATTAAGTTATCAAAGGCTATTGATTCAAAGCCTGAATGGGTTGAAGTAGATTACGAAAATAAGGCAGCTAAAATTATTAGAATCCCCAAAAGGGAAGACATTAAAGATACTTTTAATGAGCAGCTTGTAGTTGAGTTGTATTCAAAATAGATAGCTGTGTAGCGTTGTTTATTTATTATCTTGTTGGAGGAGAAAATGGCCCAAAAAAACCTGCTTAAGGGCTTTAAGAGACCAGGAAAAATAACATTTGAGCATGATGAATTACAACAAAATTATGGCAGATTTATAGCCGAACCTTTTGAAAAAGGGTATGGTTTAACAGTTGGCAATTCTCTTAGAAGGGTATTGCTTTCATCACTTGAGGGTGCTGCTATTACAGCGGTTAAAATGGAAGGAGTACCTCATGAATTTTCAACAAGTCCGGGCGTTTATGAGGATATTACCAGAATTATTTTAAATCTAAAAAAACTTAGATTTAGATATGAAGGGGAGTTATCAAAGGTTCTTCACATTGTTAAACAGGGTCCGGGTGAGCTTACGGGTGAAGATTTTGATATAGATCCTGATATTGAAGTAATGAATAAAGATGTTAAGATTGCATCTTTAAATGATTCTGCAGTTATAGATATGGAGGTACAGATTGAAAGAGGGAGAGGTTATGTACCCTCTGAGATCAATAAATACAACTCAGAGACTGTTGGAGTCATAGCTATAGATTCTATATTCTCTCCGGTATTAAAGGTTAATGTAAAGGTAGAGGATACACGGGTAGCTCAAAGAACAGATTATGATAAGCTCATTCTTGAGATATGGACAGATGGATCAATAAAACCTGACGATGCGCTTGCGCAGGCTGCCAAGATTATTAAAGAGCATATGTCTATTTTTATCAATTTTGAAGAGGAACAGGAAGAAGAGTTAGAAATCATTGACGAAAGCGCAGAAAAAATGAAAGCACTTTTATCCAAATCTATTGATGACATTGAATTTTCAGTCAGAGCTTATAATACTCTTAAAATTCTTGATATATCTACTTTAGATGAAATTGTAAAAAGAACTGAAGATGAGATAAAGAAATCAAAGCATATTAGCGATATTGTGCTGAAAGAGATAAAGTCAAAACTTGAGGCGAGCCACTTAAGCTTAGGTTTAAAAGATTGAATGAGGTTTTTAGATGAGACACAAGAATAAAGTAAGACAATTAGGCAGGACCCATTCTCATAGAAAGGCTATGTTTGAAAATATGGTTACATCATTATTTGAGCATGAAAGAATCATTACAACAAAGCAGAAAGGGAAAGAGTTAAAGATAATATCCGAGAAGTTAATCACAAGGGCAAAAAATAATATTGATATACCTGAAAGTGAAGGTGAGAAAAAACTTCACAATAAAAGAGAGGTCCTTAAAGTAATCAGGAATAGAGATGTTGTAGCTAAACTTTTTGATGACATTGCCTTGCGTTTTAAAGAGAGAAAGGGCGGATATACCAGAATGTATCTGCTTGGAGTAAGACGCGGAGATTCTGCAGAGATGGCAATTGTAGAATTAGTTGAACGCGTACCTAAGGTTAAGCCGACTAAAACAGATAAGAAAGGCGAAAAGTCAAAAAAAGATAAGAAAGATGAAAAAGATAAGAAGAATAAAAAAGATAAGAAAGATAAATAGAATAATTTAAAATAAAAAAACTTCGAAAGAAGTTTTTTTTATTTTATAATGTAAAAGAGATTGAGTAAATAACTCTATCTGCTTTTATAGTAAAGCTATGACTCTAATAGATTTACATTGCCATACTACCGCATCTGACGGAATAAAAACTCCCACAGAGTTGATAGATTATGCTATTGGAAAGAATATTAAAATTCTTGCCGTTACAGATCATGATACAATATCAGGGCTTAAAGAGGCTATGGCTTATGCATCAAAGAAAAAATTTACCCTTATCCCCGGTATTGAATTTAGCATAGATTATCAGGGCGGTTCATTTCATCTTGTCGGATTATATGTAGATTATAATTATCCTCCGCTTGTTGAAAAAACAACCTATCTCCACAAAGTAAGGGATAACCGCGTTTTTAGAATAATAGATGACTTAAAGGTTCATGGCATAGATATACCCATTGAAGATGTTTTCAATGAAAGTACAGGCGGCGCAATAGGCAGACCTCATGTTGCAAGAGCCTTAGTAAAACATGGTTATGCTAATAGTATCAATGAAATATTTAAAAAGTACTTAGTAAAAGGAAAACCCGGCTATGTAAAAAAAGAGAGAATTAAACTTGAAGAGGCTGTCTCCCTTATTAAAGGAGCAGGAGGTATAGCAATAGTGGCTCATCCGGTTTCTTTAAACTGCAAAAGTATATTGGATTTTGAAAATACAATTAAGGGCTTCATTGATAAAGGGGTGGAGGGTATAGAAGTCTATTCATCAATGCATAAGCCGTCTGATATCAATGACTTTCTCAATCTTGCAGTTAAATATAACCTTATAGTCTCCGGCGGGAGTGATTATCATGGAGATAAGGATGAAAAGATCGGCTATTATCTTCCGGCAAAGCCCATACCTTATTATATTTATGAACGGATAGAACATTTTTCGTAAGCGTTCGCTTTTTACTATTCCTCCAAATAATACAAAAAATCACTAACCTCTTATACTCGATTCTGCCGATTGATAATTAATGGATAGTCTATAATAAATGAAGCAGGAGTCTTAAGTATGAACAGGATTATAAACAGCGCTGTAATACCGCTGATTAATAGTTTTGGCATCTCATCTCTAAGAATGATGCACTTAATATATATAAAGGAATTTATTGATAGAATTTCTACAAAACCATATTTGCATAGTGATGAGGTGAAAATATTAGAAGAACAATTTGGCGTAAAACCTGATATTCTTTCATGGGGTGATTATTTTCAGTCGGAAATTGCTGTTTCTGCAAAGTGTTTAAGCGATGATGAGTTCGTGAGAATTTTTGAAACGTTTAAGTTTGATATGATTTCAAGCTATATTATTTTTAAAAACAAAGGGACAGATTTTTTTGAGTGGATAGAAAATTTATATGCAGGTATTGAAAAGAAAGATGTTGATCAACTGACAGATGAAGATAACGAGATAATTCATCTAAGAATATTGATGAACTACTATAAAGAAATGGGTATTGCAGATAGATTTTCAGAATCTGAGCTCAAGTGGCATTCGTCATTCAGCGAGGCGCTTGCTGTGTGATAGTGGATAAGGCTCTGACCCCAGTTGATAAGTTTGATAAGTTTGAAGTTGAGGCTCTGACCCATATTAATAAAAAAACTTGTCATAACAAACAATATCTGTTTTCTTATACTTTATTATTTAATACTTACAAAAAGATTTCAGGTTTAACATGAACAATATGTTATATTCATACGACAGAGAGAATCTTCACAGCATATTGAAAGATTCATGGAAACAGGTTGAAAATGCCCGGCAAGGTATAGATCTTTCGGTATTAAAAGATAAAAGAATCGATAATATTATAGTAACAGGTCTTGGCGGTTCTGCCATCTGCGGAGATATTTTGAAGAATTTTCTCAACAATGAACTTCACATTCCCTTTGCAATTAATCGCACATATAACCTTCCCCTTTATGCAGGGGAAAATACGTTAGTAATAGTGTCATCATATTCAGGGAATACCGAAGAGACAATATCCGCATTAAAATCCGCCATTGAAAGAAAATGTTTAATAGTTGCAATGACAACCGGTGGAGAAGTAGAAAGAATAGCTCATGAAAATAGATTATGTACGGTTAAACTCCGGGAGGGCTTCCAGCCCAGATATGCCCTTTACGCTTCGTTTTTTACGCTTTTAAAAATAATGGAAGAGTTAAGTATTATAGGTTCGCAAGATTCAACAGTTGTTAATATAATGGATTTATTGAAAAGACTTGGTAATGAATGGGGAAGTGAAAACGGCAAGGCGTTTGAGTTTGCAGCTTCTATTAAAGGGTACATTCCCGTTATCTATTCCGTAACGGATCTTAATGATTCTGCCGGAAAACGCTTTAAGTGTGAGTTAAATGAGAATAGTAAAGTTCATGTCTGGAGCGCCGAATATCCCGAAATGAATCATAATGAAATTGTAGGATGGGAAAATGTAAAAGAATCCGGTTTAAAGTATATAATTATAACTATCACAGATGACGATATTTCTCTTAGAATTAAGAAACGAATAGAGATAATGAACGATCTGTTTAGTAAAGAGGGGGTTGATTTATTAGATATTAAAGGTAAGAGTAAAACTTTTAAGGAGAGACTCATAGAGGTTATTTATTTTTGTGACTGGGTATCATACTATTTAGCTTTGCTAAATAAAAAGGATCCCGGCGAGATAGATTTTATTCATACATTGAAGAAAAGGATGGAGGAATAATCATGGCAATTTCGGATTTAGTTAAACAGAGAGCATACGAATGGACTAAAACTCCTTATGACGAAGAATGCAGAAATGAGATCAAAAAATTGATCGACAGCGGCAATGATAAGGAACTTGCCGAACGCTTTGCAGTTGAACTTGAGTTTGGTACGGGCGGATTGCGGGGATTAATCAGAAACGGCACAAACGGCATGAATAAGTATGTTGTTGCAAGAGCAACGCAGGGTCTTGCTAATTATGTCAACAGGATTGGAACTCAGCAGCACTCTGCCGCTATTGCTTATGATTCAAGATTTTTTTCAAAAGAATTTGCAATGGAGAGCGCTGCGGTTTTAGCCTCTAACGGCATTAAGACATATATCTTCAGTGAAATGCGTCCTACCCCCGAACTGAGTTTTGCAGTAAGAGAATTTAAATGCACTACAGGTATAGTGATTACTGCGAGTCATAATCCGAAAGAGTATAACGGCTACAAGGTTTATTGGAATGACGGCGGTCAGATAGTAAGTCCTCATGATAAAGATATAATAAATGAAGTGAGAAAGGTTGAAAGATTGGAAGATGTAAAGAGGGGAGATTTTGAATCGCTTGTAAAGACCGGCATGATTGTATGGATTGGGAAAGAGGTTGATGAGAAGTTTATGAAAGAGGTTCTCTCTTTATCTAAATTTTCAAAAGATATGGAAAAGAGCGGAGTGAAAATTGTTTATACTCCTCTGCACGGAACAGGCGCAACCATAATACCTGAGGTCTTGTCAAGGGTTGGATTTAAAAACGTTATTTATGTGGACGAACAGATGAAACCCGACCCGTCATTTTCAACAGTAAGAAAACCCAATCCTGAAGAAAGGGATGCCCTTGATCTTGCAATAAAATATGCTCAAAAACATAACGGAGATATTGTAATAGCAACAGATCCCGATGCAGATAGAATGGGTATTGTAGTAAAAAATTCTAATAATGAATTTGAAATTCTCTCAGGAAATCATACAGGCGCCATCCTTGAATATTATTTGCTCTCTAAAATGAAAGAGAATAACAGCCTTCCTTTTAACGGGGCGATAGTAAAGACTATTGTTACAACAGACTTGCAGGATAAAATCGCCGAGTCTTTTTCAATGAAGGTGTTTAATGTACTAACAGGTTTTAAGTATATAGGAGAAAAAATAAAGTCCTTTGAGGATACGGGTAAATATAAGTATATTTTCGGCGGCGAGGAGAGTTACGGTTATCTTGCAGGAACATATTCCAGAGATAAGGATTCCGTTGCAGCAGCGCTGTTAATCTCGGAATGCTGCGCTTATTTAAAAAGTCAAGGTTTAACTATTACCGATTATTTAGACTCCATCTTTAAACGGTATGGATTTTATAATGACAAAAACGTTTCAATTGATGCTGAGGGTTTGGAAGGCTTAGCGGTTATCAAAGATGTAATGAAAAAGCTAAGAGACAAGTCATACGAAAAAATAGGAGGAGTAGATGTTGTCAAGGCTGTTGATTATATGAATGATACTATTTTTGATTCGGATGACTGCGATGGTGTTTTGCCAAAATCGGACGTTCTTCAATATAAGCTATCCGACGGTTCTATTGTTACTGTGAGACCGTCAGGAACAGAGCCAAAGATTAAGTTTTATTTTTCGACAAAATCCAATTCACGGAAAGAGACTAATTTCAAATTAGACAGAATGATTGACGATATTATTCCCGGTATTAAGTTATTTGTTGAGAAGAGGATGTAACGGAAATTCTATGACATAAAAAGATTATTCCCTGTTTATAAATTTTGTTTTAATGCTTTCATGTAATTCATTAAATTTTTCTTCGGTCTCTAATCCGTATCTTTTTATTACGTCTTCTTCTAAGTAGAAATAGTTGAATTTTCTCTCTTCTATAAGACAGAGCGCATTTGCAAGATATGTAATAAAAACTATGTCTAAATTCTTTTCACTTGCCAACAGCGGAGAATGATGGTAAGCAATAGTTTCTTTAATGTAATCTTGAAAATTCCACTTTTCGGCAATCATTTTTCCAATGGTTGAATGACTTATCCCTACGTAAGCCTCTTCAAGCGCTGTTGAAGTTCTCATTTGTCTATTTGTTATTTTATCTATCTGCTCTGCCATATCTTCATTGACCGATAAAAGAACAATCTTACCGAGATCATGAAGCATTGATGCTAAGAATACCATATCGCTTATTTTGTTTAGTTTAAATTGTTGCGATAGCTGCTTCGCATAAAATGCAACTTTGTTACAATGATTCCAAACATTTTGGAAATTTGCCAAGTGCTCATCCATAATCTTTTTTGCGGATGAAGCTGTGAGAATTGATTTAAGATTATTTAAGCCAATTATTTTTATTGCCTCAGCGATAGTCTCTATTTTTTTAGATGTGATAAAACCGGCTGAGTTTGACAGTTTTAAAACAGATGCTGCAAGTGACGGATCAATGGATATTTTCTTTGATATTTCATTTATTGAAGCGTCTTTTTTTTCACAAAGTTCTTGAATCTCTGTTATATGCTCCGGAAAAGTCGGGAGGTCATTTACGCTGTTTACTATTTTAATCTCTAATCCTCTTTTTATTGCAAACGGTTGAGTTTTAAAAGGTATTACAAATGAAGATTGTGTTATTTTCCCGTCTGAGACTATATTAAACGACTTATCCCCTATACCCGAATTTTTTAAAAACAACATTGTTAATGGGATTCCAAGTCCTTCACCCTCTTGGTCATCAGCAATATCTACATATAAGTCTGCTAAATCATTATACTCTCTCGATTTATCAATACGTTTATTAATTCTTTCTTGTTCAAACGGCAAGAGACCGGCGGTATTTCTAATAATTACTTTAAAACCATCAGGCTCTTTTTTAAGAACAAATTCTATTTTATATCCGCTTTCCTTTAATTCGTCAGGGAGATTGTTAATTGTTTCTGTTAAGTATGTTTTAAAAGAAGACATCCCTTGTTCGTAATGCTCAGGGTCTATAATATCCAGATTGTTCTTTTTGAAAAAGATTCTTTTTAAGTTAGCCTTTACTGCATTTACTATCATCTCTCTAATAATCTGTTCAATTGGTCCTTGCAGGTAAAGCATATCATCATGTGATAAAACTTTTATAAAGAGGGAATTTAGAAATCTATTTATCTCGTTTGTATTATAATGAAATGTGAGTTTGACAGGTTCCCCTTGCAATACTTGTTTTGAAAGTTGTGATGTCTTTGTAGTGTTCATAATCCCTTCTTTATGTTAAATAAATTATAATTAATCTATTATTTTATTAATTATAGATATTGTATCCTATCTAAAAATATTGTATAAAAATACTTTCAATGGAGTCAACAATAAAAGTTCTTATCTTGCTTATAATACAAATTTTACAGATATATCATATATAAAAATGTTATATAAAATACTTTCAATAGAGTCAATAAAAAAATTTTTAGTTTACTTGTATGCAAATTGTTTTTAGCTTTTTTTGTTGTAATTGTTATAAATATATAATTTTTATTGAATAGTTATAATGTTACTTTTAATTACAACTAAAGATTGTTTGCATATCGAACTGCTGTTTTATAGAGTTTCGGCTTATTAAAAATGAACTCTAAAAAATATATCTATTTTATAAAGAATAATTTTTACAAAAATTTTATTATAAGGCTATGACCGCGCTGATGTACTTTATCCTGCTTTAAAAAATAAGATTATTTTTGTCTATTTTATTAAAAAATATTGATAAAATAAATTCACTATAACATTGTAGCAGCATACTGTAAAGTTTATATAAACCATTATTTATATTTCCTTTGATTTGTATAAAGTTTATTGACTTAAATGATTAACCTTGGAGTGTCTTATGAAAAATAGAAGAATTGGACCAGATACAATTATGAATATAATAAGCGGGATTAGTATTATATCGTGGATAATTCTTGCTGTGATTTTTATAATTATTTCAGTGAGCAATCCCAGTTCTATTCGAACAGTCGGTAAAAGCGGAAGCGGTTGGACAACAAATGCAATTTATGCGCTTTTTGTTTTTCTAATAATTTTGAGTATTAGCGGTATTCTTTTTAATATGACACGATTAAAAAGAAAGACGGATAAAATGAGGTTAACTCCAATATTTTCAGGAGTATTATCGGTTATTGGTCTTATAGTTATGAGCATGAACTAATTTTTGTATAAGTGAATAAAAATTTTCTACATGAAAATTTCAACACTGCTTAAGATTTTAATATCGGTTTTCATTTTTTTTCAATCTCTGCATGTTTTTTACGTCATTGCGGAGTTGATCCGTAATCTAAAGTATCAATGCAATGACGTAAAATGCTGCTTACTTTAGCAGCCCTGCCTCTTTTAGAAAAAGATAAATGTTATTAATATAAACAACGGAATAAGAATCGGTATTGAATATTTAAACATGTATCCAAAAAAGCTCGGCATAGCCACTCCGGATTCCTCTGCAATTGACTTTGTCATAAAATTCGGCGCGTTGCCGATATATGTATTGGCTCCCATAAAGACTGCGCCTGCGCTTATAGCAAGCAATGTTGCTGCATGAACTCCCATAAGATCTACAGGATTACCTCCTGCCGTATTAAAAAATACAAGGTATGTAGGAGCATTGTCTAAGAAACTTGAGAGAATCCCTGCTGCCCAGAAAAAATGCGAATTGATAAACTCACCGCTGCTGTTCACAACGCCTCTTATTACCATACCCATAGGTCCGTCAACACCTGCCCGGAGCATTGCAATTGGAGTTATCATAGTCATAAAGATCGTTGCAAAAAGTTTTGCTACTTCCTTTATTGGTTCCCAGTTAAAATCATTACCTTCGCGAATTGCCGGGTCTGAAATTTTTAAAGAGACAAAAGTTATAATTAACAGGAGCGCCACTTGAAGTAATGATGAAAGGGGCATCTCTACATAGTGAACTGTAAATGCTGTTCCCATATTGATGCTTGATACTATAACTGCGCCGATTATACATGGGATTAAAAGCATGTTAGGTATTCCGACAAGTCTTAATTTTTCTCCATCGGCTTTTTTAACCGGTTTATTCTCCTCTTTTTTATAATAGTATGAATCCATTATAAAGAATATTATCATTAGAATAGCAATTGAAAATGCTACTGGTGCCAGCATGTGTTTCATTGTCCATGAAAAATCTACACCCTTTAAAAATCCGAGGAACAGGGGAGGGTCGCCCAGCGGTGTTAGTCCGCCGCCTATATTTGCTACTATAAATATAACAAATACCACTATATGCGTTCGGTATTTTCTCCATGCGTTAGCTTTGAGTATTGGTCTGATGATCAGCATTGCTGCGCCTGTAGTTCCCATAAAGCTGGCGAGTATTCCCCCTGTTAGTATCATGGCAGAATTAATTTTAGGAGAACCGGCTAAATCTCCTTTAAGCTGGATTCCTCCTGCAACTGTAAAGAGCGCAAGGAGTAAGGTTATGAACGGAATAAATTCAAGGAGATATACCTCCAAAAGATAAAATGTCCCTGTTGAAATACCAAAATTGACACTAAACGCTCCAAAGAATACAAGCCACCAGAATAGTGATATTTTACCGTAATGGTGGTGCCATATATGCGGAGCAAGCAGCGGGAACAGGGCTATTGAAAGAAGTATCCCTAAGAATGGTATAACCCATAGCAGGCTTAAGTTTTTAGCATCAATATGCGGCGCATGATGCTCTGTTTCTGCTGCTGTAATTCCTTCAGCCTTGTGACTTTCATCACTGCTTTGAATTTGCGCAGTCTCTGCGTAAATATTAATAATTGGTGAGGATAATACTAATAATGCAGAAACTGCGGTTAATATAATAAGAATTTTTTTCATTATCTGTTTTCTCCCAAAGATTTTTTTATAAAAATAAGGAAATTGTTTTTAATGTCAAATAGTTCTATTGTTTTTTATAAAAAAATTTTTAGTTTAGAAATATGGTTTTTCAAAATTTACAGAAATTCCGCTTGTAATAAAAAACAGGATATAAAAATAGAATATGAATTAGAATATTTTTCAATATAAAATTAGTAATTGCAAAAAAATATGTAAAAAATTTCAATGAACTTAATGATATGTCAACAACTAAAAGATATAGTATTTTTTCAATTTATGGCATGGGGCAAATACGGATTATTTGAATTTTTACCCAAGGCGGGTGTCTTTTTAGTATCGGGTATTTTTTTAGTATATAAATAATACTAATCTATAGTTTGGATTTAAAAAACAGATTTGGAGAATAAGGAAATGTCAACAAAGCAGGAAATTTCACAAGAAATGGAACAAAAGCTATCCCATCAACTATCTATGCAGATTATGGAGGTAGGTCAGACCATCCTTGAATTAGAGGCAAGGTTCCATGATTCATTTAGCAGGCAGATGAGGGATAAGATACAGCGAGCTAAAGAAATTCTCGATGAGCTGGCAAAGGATTGCATGACTGAGCTTACATCCGAGAGAATGAAAAACTGGCAGAAAGAGAGACTTCAGGAGAGAGAAAAATATAATTTTACCAGAAAAAAAGATACCTGGGAGTCGTTAACTCCAAATCAGGAACTTGAATATCAAAAGAGATTGACCCGAAAAATGCACCAGGGGTTTGGGAGATAATTATAAATTACAGCTAAATTAAAAGAATTTCAAGGAGATATGTTGTGGGAACAGATAGAGTGAATATTAAGAATCCGGAAGGCAAACTTGGCGTATTAATTCCGGGTCTTGGGGCAGTGAGTACTACATTTATTGCCGGCACTATGATGATAAGGAAGGGACTTAGTAAACCGATCGGTTCATTGACACAGATGGGTAAAATCAGGACAGGTTCCGGTGATAATATAAAAGAGATAAATATAAAGGATTTTGTTCCGCTTGCCTCTTTAAATGACCTTGAGTTCGGCGGATGGGATATATTTGAAGATTCGGTTTATGAGTCTGCGCTCAATGCAGAGGTTTTAAGCAAGAATGACCTTGACAGGGTAAAGGATGAGCTTTCTAAAATTAAACCCTGGAAAGCGGTTTTTAACAGAAATTATGTCAAGAATTTAGATGGTAAATGGGTAAAAGAGGCTCCTGCACATTGGGATCTTGTTCAACTGCTTAAAGATGATATTGCCAAATTTAAACAGGAAAAAAATCTAAACAGAATGGTTATGGTATGGTGCGCCAGTACTGAAATTTATCAGGAGATTATACCCGGAGTTCACGATACTTTAGAAAATTTTGAAAAGGCTCTTAAGGAGAATCATCCTGCTATTGCGCCGAGTATGATTTACTGCTATACAGCGCTTGACCTTGGGATACCTTATGCAAACGGAGCGCCGAACCTGTGCAATGATATACCGGCATTTTGGGAACTTGCCGATAAGAAAAAAGTTCCAATGGGCGGAAAAGATTTTAAATCAGGCCAAACATTTATGAAGACTGTTCTTGCGCCGGCATTTAAGGCAAGAATGCTTGGAATGAACGGCTGGTTTTCAACCAATATACTCGGCAACAGAGACGGAGAAGTGCTTGACGATCCGGAATCATTTAAGTCAAAAGAGGTGAGTAAACTATCAGTACTTGATCAGATATGTCAGCCTGAATTATATCCCGACCTGTACGGAGATTTTTTCCATAAGGTAACTATAAATTATTATCCGCCAAGAGGTGATAATAAAGAGGGATGGGATAATGTCGATATATTCGGCTGGCTTGGATATCCAATGCAGGTTAAGGTGAACTTTTTATGCCGTGACTCAATACTTGCAGCTCCCATAGTTCTTGATTTGGCAATATTTTTTGACCTCGCCCAAAGAGCCGGACTTTACGGGAATCAGGAGTGGCTCTCTTTCTATTGGAAGAGTCCTATGCATCCGCCTAAGATAGAAGCGGAGCATGATCTTTTTGTACAGTTGATGAAATTAAAAAATAAACTCAGAGTGCTAAAGAACGAGCCTGTTGAAAATTACGGCAATGAATCTTATAATTGACGGTTCGGATTTTTTTGATTTCGTTCACACGAAATTTATTGAATAACGAATTATTATTTGTATGAATAAATATGAATAACAAATGTAATTTGTGCAATTTTAAATGCGGCATAGACAGGTCCGAACATACAGGGAGATGCGGTTTAGACAATAAAATCTATGTATCTCACTATGGATTACATAGAGGGGAGGAACCCTTCTTTACAGGGAACAGAGGCTCAGGCACTATATTTTTTTCGGGATGCACTCTCAGATGCAGGTTCTGCCAGAATTTTCAAATCAGCAGATGGAGAATATCAAAGGGACTCACCGGTGTTGATACTGTCTCTGTAGATTCATTAATAGATATATTCTATTACTTAAAGAGTACAGGCGCTTCGAATATTAATCTCGTATCTCCAACACCATACGCTGATAAGATAAGGGAAGCAATAACAAAAGCAAAAGCCGCAGGATTTAATCTTCCGTTTATATATAACAGTCATGGGTATGATTCGCCGGAGACTGTTGAATCATTGTCGGGACTCATTGATATATATCTTCCCGATATGAAGTATGGAGACGATTCTCTCGCTAAAAATTTTTCTCATGCTCCGCGGCTATATACCGAAGGAAAAGAATGTATAAAGAATATGTATAATCAGGCAGGCATACTTAAACTTGATTCAAACGGATCTGCATTAAAGGGTATAGTTGTGAGACACCTTGTTATCCCCGGTCATATTGAAAGCACTTTTCAGGTACTGGATTTCCTTGAATCGATTGATCGTAAAATCCATATATCGCTTATGTCTCAGTATCATCCGTTTTCGGTGAACAGGGACAAAGATTTTCCCGAATTAAACAGGACGCTTGGAAGAGACGAATATAAAAGAGTAGTCGATTATGCCGTGAACTTGGGGTTTAAAAATCTTTTGATTCAGGGTTTAGACAGCCATACATCTCATATACCGGATTTTAACAGTGACGGAGTTTTTGAGGAGTAATTTTTTAATCTAATATAAATGTCTTAATTTTTAGTTTGATATTTATGCTTAAATCAATGTTCGTTCTTTCTTATAAGTTTTTCAATGAGTTTAACTGCCTCTGCATGTTCATTCTCTTTAGCGAGGGTCAGAGCTGTTTTATCCTCATTATCTTTAGCTTTTATGTTGGCGCCTTTTGATACAAGAAGTTTTATCAGGTCGGAGTAACCATATTCGGCAGCATACATGAGAGGCGTTCTGCCGCGATTATCGCTTGCATTAACATTTACGCCTTTATTTACTATCATTTTAACAATATCATTTCTGCCGTTTTTTACGGCATATATTAATGCGGTTTTTTCATCGCTGTCTCTTGCATTGGTATTTGCTCCTGCATGAATTATCTTCATAGCTATATTGCCATATCCTTTGATAGCTGCCTCCATTAAGACTGTTGTGTCGTCTTTATACCGCATATTAACATCTGCTCCGGCATTTATCAGGAGTTTTACAATATCTTCGTTCCCGGCTGAAACTGCATAGTAAAGCGGAGAAAATCCGTCGTCATCTCTTGTGTTCGGGAGAGCGTCTTTTTGAAGAAGGATTTTTACATTATCCAAATCTCCTCTTTTTGCCGCTTCTATGAGGTCGCTGTTCATTCCTGCGAATGACAATTTGCCGCTAACGAGCAGGATGATTAGAAGTAGTAATATTTTGTTATTGCGTAACATTTTAGTCCTCAAAAATTTTATTCTCAGTATTATAATTTATTTGCAAGCATAATTTTTAGGCACGCAGATGACGCAGATGGGTTAGGATTTGCCACGCTGAACCTGACAAATGTACAGGTTTTATTATTTATATTTTTGTGATTTTGTTCACATGAAATTTATTGAATTTGCGAATTATTATTTGTATGGATAAATTTGTAGAGACAAGGCATGCCTTGTCTCTACGGTCGGTCGGTTTCCTGCCGCAAAACAATCCCCTGCGAAACCTAAAATGTGCAGAATAAAACACTTGATAAAATCAAAACACCAGTATAAATTGAACTTATGAATATTGAAACAATAGATGCTTTAGAAAAAGTAATAAAGGACGAAAATTTACTCAAAAAACACAATTTGGAGAAAATTGGCGTATTTGGGTCATTTGCCCGCGGCGAACAAGCGAATGATATTGATTTTTATATTGATTTGGAAAATTACAATGTTAAAAACTTAATAAATTTGAAAAAAGACCTTGAAAAAGTAACTGAAAAAAAAGTCGACATAATGTTAAAGAAATACGCAAACCCTATCATTTTATATCGTGCCCAAAAGGACATGAAATATGTCACTCAATGAAAAAGATGATTTGTTGTATCTGCTGAATATTTTAGAGTATATTGGAAAAATATGGAAATATACTGAAGAAACAAAAGACGCTGAGGAATTATTTGAACTAAATGACCAAATGAATTTGAATGCTTCATTGACATTATTGTCAAATATAGGAGAAAATGTTTCAAAAATAACAGAAAATCTAAAACTTGAATATTCAATGATAGGATGGCAACAAATAAAAGATTTTCGGAACAAAGTTGTACACGATTATGTTGGAATGGATTTAGCTATTGTGTATGAAATTATTACCAATGATTTAAGAACATTAAAGTTTGAAATTGAGAAAATAATAAACGAAAAATTGGAACAGAAAATATTTGATATTGATGAATTAAAAATATCCAAAGATAGCAAATTTTATAAGCACATTGATTTTGAAAAAATAATCTAAACAAGCGGGAATAAAGATATCTTAGAGTATTAGAATAATTTTTATAATTATATATTAAAGGAGGAACTGTTATGGCAATTGAAGGTGATCGTTCATGGTTTAAAAATTATGACTATTCCATACCAAGGGGGTATATTTATCCAAAAATACCTGTCAGGGATATGTTCCTGAGTCATGCTGCTACAAAGGGAGCAAAACCATACATAATAATAAATGATATTGTGTTGAATTATCAAACATGCAATATGTTAGCCAGAAAGTTTGCAAATGCTCTGCTTGCAAGCGGAGTTAAAAAAGGGGACAGAGTCGGATTAGTTGCCGGAAATATACCGCAGTATATCTTAGCTCTGCAGGGATGCTTTAAAATAGGCGCTATTGCAGTACCGGTAAACCCGCTCTATACGGTCGATGAAATAGAGTATCAGTTCAAAGACTGCAGCGCAGAGACTATTGTAGTAATGGCATTGTTTGCAGATAAAATCATAGAGATAAAGAATAAAAAGACCACAGCTATAAAAAATATAATATCTATACAAGTCGCATCTCTCCCTGTTGATATGACAGGCAAGGATGTAATTGATTTTAATGAATTTACAAATAAGGGCGAGGATAAAGAACCCGATGTTGAAGTTCTATCCGAAGATATTGCCATGCTTCAATATACGGGAGGGACTACGGGAGTATCAAAGGGATGTTGTCTTACAAATTATAATGTTGTTTCAATGGCTTATCAGATAGGTCATCAGATGCTTGAGTTCTGTCCCTATGAACTTATAAAATGCGTGGCAGTGATTCCGCTCTTTCATATATTCGGATTTAATACGACAATTAATGCCTGTCATTTTGTCGGCGGAACAATCGTTCTTGTCCCAAGACCTGATCTTGATCTTCTCTTAGAAACTATTAATAAGCATGAACCGACTGTGCTCACAGCAGTACCTGCATTATTAATCGGATTAAATAATCATCCTAAACTTGCCGAATCAAAGATAAAATCTATTATTGGAGTTTTATGCGGTTCATCTCCGCTTTCTGTTGAAACATTTAATGAATTTGAAAAGAAATCCGGTTCATGGATAGTTGAAGGATACGGCTCGTCTGAGACTACAAATATTGTAACTACCAATACAAAACATAAGCGAAAAATAGGAAGCGTTGGATTGCCATGGCCTGACGTTGATCTAAAGATTGTTGATATTGAAGAGGGCAAAACCGAAATGCCGACAGGTGAGGCTGGTGAGATAATCGTTAAAGGTCCGCAAGTTATGCCCGGATATTGGAATAATGAAGAAGAGACGGCTATTGCAATAAAAGACGGATGGTTCTATACCGGCGATATCGGATATATTGATTCGGATGGATTTGTTTTTATCGTAGATAGAAAAAAGGATATGATTATCTGCAGCGGCTTTAATGTTTATCCGCGCGATATAGATGAAGTATTATATCAGCATCCGTCGGTTCTTGAGGTGTGTACTGTGGGTATTCCCGATGAAAAGAGAGGAGAGACAGTTAAAGCATTTATTGTATTAAAAGAGGGAGCGTCTCTTACTGAGGACGAGGCAAAGAAGTTCTGCGCAGAAAAACTTGCGCCTTATAAAGTTCCAACACATATAGAATTTATCAAAGAGCTGCCGAGAAGTTCCGTAGGAAAGCCTCTAAGAAGGGTAATGAGAGACATGGAAAGGAACAAATCTTGAGATTTTTTGATGACGAGCGCATTAAGGAGATTGCTTCTAACATATATTTGTTGAGACTGTTGAATTTTTAATTTTTGATAAGATTTTCATCTCTATCTAATTTTTCTTAACCACTTTCAGTAAATTATTTTCGAAA
>WRGT01000051.1 GCA_009787025.1 Spirochaetota bacterium | reverse complement strand
AAAACGAATGATTAATATCTTTTATAAGAGATGATTTATTGCGCCGTCTCTCTCTCTTATAATAGAAGAAAAGCTGTTTTTCATAAAAACTTTCACCTTTTTAAATAATTAAAATATAATATAAATAATGTTATAAAACTTTGATGCTGAAAAGAACCTGTGTAAAATTAAACTCTACTTATTCAAGTGTCAACAATTTTTTTTGTTTTTTTTAAAATAAACAATAATTATGTTTAATGACAAAAGTATTTTGGGGAAAAAATAATTGACGATAGACCGATTTTATAACAGTAATATCATAAGCACTATATAATTTATCCAAAAACAATGAGTACGCAAGACTGCCTCAGATTTTTGTAAATTTACTTAAAGACAGGGAAAATAAAAAAAATAAAGAATGAATCGTGAAAATTCAGAAATCATTATCTATCAAACCGCAGACGGTTTAACCAGAATCGATGTGCGTATGGAGTCCGAAACGCTGTGGCTTACCCAAGCGCAAATGGTTGATCTTTTTCGAACATCAAAACAAAACATCAGCTTGCATATTAACAATATTTTTAAAGAAAATGAACTTGATCCATTGTCAACTGTCAAGGAATACTTGACAGTTCAAAATGAAAGTATGCGCGAAGTCAAACGCAGCCTTAAATTTTACAACCTTGACGTCATAATTGCAGTCGGTTACCGCGTAAAATCGCCGCGTGGAACTCAGTTCAGGCAATGGGCGACACAGGTGCTGCATGAGTATTTACAAAAAGGCTTTTCCATGAACGACGATTTTTTAAAAAATATGGGCGGCGGATTATATTGGAAAGAGCTTTTGGAACGCATACGCGACATCCGCACAAGCGAAAAAGTTATGTACCGGCAAATACTTGACCTGTATGCTACAAGTTTGGACTACAACGCAAATATGCCTGAAACTTACGAGTTCTTCAAAATCGTACAAAACAAACTGCACTATGCCGTCAGCGGACACACTGCAAGTGAAATCATATTTAACCGGGCAAATGCTAAACTGCCGTTCATGGGCTTGACGGTTTTCAAAGGAAAGCGTCCTGTAAAAAGCGAAGTAACAATTGCTAAAAACTATATGACAGAAAAGGAACTCTTTGCGCTGCGCAGAATGGTAAACGCATTCTTTGATATGGCAGAGTTGAAAGCAGAAACGCGCCAGCCGATGTATATGAAAGACTGGTTAGAAACGTTAGACAAATTCTCACAAGACTTTGGCTTAGGCGTTTTGAAAGATGCAGGCAGCGTCAGCCATATTGAAGCTGTGGAGAAAGCCGGCAGCGAATATGATACATACAGAGCGCAGTTATCAGATGATTTAACCGATGTGGAAAAGGCATATTTAGACACCTTGAAACAAATGCAGAAGAAACTAAAAACGCAGAGACGGCAATGAATAAAAAAAAATTAATAATATCTATACTTCTATCAATAATTATTCTGTCTCTATGCCCAGAATGCAAATTAACATATAGCGGCATATCATTTGAATACTCACAAGAAAGCGAAGAGAGTATAGGAAATTTTGCAAGGGATAATTACGGATACATTATCTATGATATTGAATCCGAAAAAATAGTCAAAGCTCACAACATCAACCGGGAATTTATACCTGCATCAATTACAAAGCTGTTCACGGCATTTTTTGCAAATGAAGTACTCGGCAATGATTTCACATTCTCCACAGAGTTGTCATATAGCGGAAGAATATCCGACAATACACTTTCCGGCAATCTCTACCTTACAGGTTCAGGCGACCCTGAGCTTTCATTAGACGGATTGCTCTATCTGGTAAAAGACCTAAAGAGAACAGGAATCAGCGAGGTAAAGGGAAACTTTTATATTGATGAAACACTGTTCCCTCCAAAAGAAGAAATCAGTCATGATATGTCATATTATGCTCACTATAATGCAGGGATTGGTCCTCTGTCTTTTAACAGCAATACCATCTATGTATTACAGAGAAGAGATAATAAGAATAAAATTATTTCGGCAGACTTGGTTCCGTCTCTACCGTCTTTTGAATCATATATTTATGATTTTGATAAATCTTATCCTCCAATAAGATTTAATTATAAGGATGGGAAAAGCGTATGGTTATTACCAAACAAAAATGTTTGGGAAAGCAGACAACCATTACCTGTGAAGAATCCGGGATTATTCACCGGCGAAGTATTTCAATACCTCTGTAACGTTCATGGGATCAATATTCCGCAGCCAAAAAATGTCGGCGAAAAATACAGCTCAAAAAATATTTCAAAATACAAAAGCAGACCTCTGTATTTAATCAATAAAGACATGATATTCTACAGCAACAACATTACAGCCGAGTTGATTTGCACTGCTGCATCAGACAACTATATTAAAGATAAAACCGGCGACGCAGAAAAATTAAAACCGATGGAGATTTTTTACGGCAAAAATTTTACAGGTATTGATTGGAGCAACTTTAATATAGCCAACGGTTCGGGATTAACTTCATTAAACAGGGCTACTCCTGCACAGACAGCCGCAGTTCTATTATTTATAGAAAAGTCCGATAAAAAAAATTTCAGATTAGAGGATATTCTCCCTGTTTCAGGATGGAATGGTACTATGATGGGAAGGCTTAACAAGCCGTATATGCTCTACAGAGTATATGGAAAAACAGGGAGTATTTTTTATGCGTCAGCTCTTGCAGGATTATTTTATGCTAAATCCGGTAAAAGATACATTTATTCCGTCTATGTAGATGATAAATCAAAAAGAAAAGAATATGATCTTAAAGCGGATAAGAGTGATACAGATCAGGGCAAGGCGAATCTCTGGTCAAAAGAAGCTGCGGCGGCAATTGACGAATTTCTCTTTAAAATAATTGAGGAACTTTAATCAGCGCCTCAAGTCTATATGCTTGACAAAAAATGGTAATATTAGAATATCTAATTGTAATTATACGATGAAAAAAATAGTACTGACATATTTAATATTTATTGCTCTATATTCAAGCGCGATTGCAGCTAATTATTATGGCATGGGCCGCAGCGCCTATACTTATAAAAATTTTGATAAGGCGCGGGAATACTTCCTCTTAGATATTAAGGATAATCCCGACAGAGGAGATTCCTATTACTTTCTGGGAGAAATCGAAAAAATCTCAAAAAATTATGACAAAGCCTTAGAATACTACCAAATGGCTGTTGCAAAAAAAACAACGGGAAAATATTTAAGTAATTCATACTGGAATATTTTTATTTTAGCTGAAGACAAGGGTGACTATAATACCCTCATTAAATATTGCCGTGATCAATGGTTTCGCACAAAGGACAGATCTGCCAAACAGAAAATAGGAACAATAATAAACAAGCAGTTGTGGACAAGTAATGACCGCGCAATTGAAAAATACAATCAAGGGATTGAACTTGCTAAAAAAGGCGACAGCGCAGGAGCGGCATCTCTATACAAAGAAGCGCTCGAAGCAGACAGCTCTTTCCTTGCCCCGCGTTTTGAGTTAGGTATGAAGGCATATAATTCGGGAAATGAATCTGAGGCATTGTATCAATTAAGCTATATTGGAGAAAGGATTCCATTCTATGCTGAAGTTCATATGATATTGGGAGAACTTAATTTTAAAAAAAAGAATTACAGTGCTGCAATTAATAATTATACATCTATGATCAACTTTGGCTTCATAGACAAAAGCAGTGAATATAAAGCTATGCTGAAAAGAGGTGCTTGCAACTACTATTTAAATAGATATGATGAAGCTGAAAATGATATAACATCTTCTCTCAACTATATTAAAAATGACATTGAGCCGCTTATTATGCTTTCGGCAATATACATTAAAAAGAAAAACTTTGATGAAGCCCTAAAACTTCTAAACAGAGCCGAAACATTATCAGCCAGTAACCCTATGATACTATTCCAGACAGGAAGTATATACTATCACAAAAATGACTCACAGTATATTTCATACTTTGACAGGCTGTTTGATATAACAAAAAAAGATGATGCCGAGCTGACCAAATACATCAAAGCATTCAAACTTCTTCTATCTGCCTACTTCGACAAAAAAAATTACACACGTTCGCTTGAAATAGCAGAATCAATCAACAGAATACCAAAAGACAGCGATGTGATTATCATTGGAGCTAAATCAAGCTACAACCTCAAACAATATGACAAATCCATCAGGCTCTTTGAGCAAGTACAATTAAACAACAATATCAGACCAATGTTGGCATCGGCTTATGCTCAAGTCGGGAATAAAAGCAAAGCTGTGGAGATTCTAAGGAGTTTATTAAATGATGAATTCGCAAAAAAAGAGGCAATGAAAGACCCTCTTCTAAATAGCTATATTAAAGAGATAGAACAGGAAAACCAAAGCAGCTCAACAAATGATTTTCAGCAACGATATTAAAATATTGTTCTATCCGAAAATTTAATGAAGGTAATAAACTTCATGATAACAATAGAAAATCTAACATACTCCATCAATGACAAAGCGCTGTTAAATAATCTCTCCTTAACAATTAATAATAATGAAATCATCGGTATAACCGGAGGTGCAGGTTCTGGGAAAAGTATTCTCATGGATATATTAAGATACAAGATAAAAAAATTTCAAGGTGATATTATAATCAATGATTGCAATATCAAAAACATCGACAAAAAAAACTTTAATAGACTGACTGCATATTATTCATTTCGCTATGATTTAATTAATCAAGAAGCTGCAGTAAAAGATTGGATACTTGGGGGACGGATTAATCACAAAAAAAGACTTAATCCTTTCTCTGAGATTGATAAAGAAATAGCATACAAAGTGATGGAGCAGTTTGGTCTTGCTGAGTTGGCAGAAACAAAGATTAAATATATATCCGAAAGTTTAATCAGGATGGCAGATATTGCAAGGAGATTTGCCTCCCAATCGAACGTTCTTCTGCTGGAAAATCCTGAAGCAGGATTAAATTTAAATCAAAGCGTACTGCTTGGAAAAAATATTAAGAAATACACAACATCAGGGGATAGTATAATTATCTTAACATCAACATCACTGAATTTCATTGCAGCAACATGCGACAGGATCATTGTTCTGGCTGATAATTCCATTGCCGAATCAGGTTCACACAGGATTATTACAGATGAGTTTGTAAAAAAATATTTTAAGATTGAATCTGTTGTAACAAAAAATATTTATACAGGCTTGCCTGAAGTTCAGGTGATAGAGGAGAATTAAGATTAAATATAATACTCAATCTTTGTCTTAGCCTCTTCAAAGCTTTCGGCAAAAATAAAGTGTCTGTAACAATCTACAAAATCAATTAAATCAACTAAATCATTATCAATATGCATCAATATTACACGATTCCCATGTTCTTTTGCATAGTAAGAGACATCTACAAGAGCATTTATTCCGGATGATGTTAAAAAATCAATGCTCTCCATATCAATAATGAGACTATCTCTTTCTGTTAAATTATGCAATGCAGGAATAAGAATATCAAAACCAATAATAGTAATAGAGCCTGACAGCCCAAGGATACGAATTCCATCCAATTCTTTTAAAGAATAATCTAATCCCGGAGAGAGTAACATGATTTAAATTAACTATCCTTCCATAATTTGCCAATATATTTCATCTTTGCTCCATAGTCCATTATTGAAATCAGTTCATTATTTATAGGCGGGAATATTTTAAGATTTGGAATCTCTTCTCTTTTAAAAAATTTAAAATCATGAAGCCGAAGTTCATTACCAAGTATAAATTCTCCCTTTGAATATCTGCATAAAAAAAATATATTTATTATATGTCTGTCTCCTGCAGGATCTATTGAGTCTGAGATCAGAACCGGATCATCTACAGATATCTCTATGTTCAACTCCTCTGTAAATTCCCGTATCAAAGCCTCACTCAATGACTCGCCATAATCAACTCCTCCTCCGGGCAGGAGCCAATATACATCATTATTCTTCTTGTGCGCAATGAGGAGTATCCCATCATTAGTGATTAAAATGCCTCCAACTCTAACCCTAACATCTCCTTCATGATCCATCAAATTCTATCAATCCTTTATTAATTTTTTTGAGTATATTTTCTGCTGCCGTCATTTCTGCCTTTCTCTTACTGCTTCCTGTTCCTCTTGCAACCTCTTCCCCATTAATTATCAGCCGAATAATGAATTCCTTTTTATGATCCGGTCCCTTCTCTTCAACAACCTCATAAACAGGCCTCTCTTTATATTTCTTCTGCACATATTCCTGAAGAGTTGTTTTTGGATCCCTTAAATATGTCATGCTATCAATTCTTTCGATATCTTTTTTTAAAAGCGTTAGTATAAAATCCCTGCAATCCTTTAAACCTCTGTCAAGATAGACAGCGCCAATTAAGGCTTCAAAGGAATTAGCTAAGATAGAAGAACGCTCTCTGCCTCCATTCAATTCCTCACCTTTTCCCATTAATAAAAAATTCCCAAGATTTATTTCGTGCGCTACTTTTGCCAATGTAGCTTCTGAGACTACCGCGGATTTTATTTTAGCAAGGTCTCCTTCCGGATAATTTTCAAATCTCTTAAAAAGATATTCATTCACCACAAGACCAAGAACCGAATCTCCAAGGTATTCAAGCCTTTCATTATCTTTAACTTTCTTTACTGAAGATTCATTAACATAAGATCTGTGAATTAAAGCTCTGTCTAAAAGATTTTTATCTTTAAACTTCACATCAATTCTTTTTTGAATAATACCAAGCTGTTTAGAACGTGACTTTATATCCTCTTTAACATCTTTTTCTTTTTGATTTTTTTTAAGATTCATACATTTATATTATCATTACTTTAAAATTGCATTCTCAATATATGTACATATATCTTTCAGAGAATGAAGTTTTTCTGCATCCTGTTCCGGAATCTCAATATCAAATTCAACCTCAAAGGCTATAATAAGCTCAACGATTTCAATTGAATCAGCACCAAAATCCTTAAATGTTGCGTCATCAGTCAACATATCAGCTTCAAGATCAAGTTGATTTGCTATAATTCGTTTAACTCTGTTTTTAACATCACTCATAGTTTCTGTTCCGAATTTATAAATTTTATAATTAAAAATCAAAAAAAAATAATTCTGTCAAGATTAAATAAAAAAGGGATACCAACCGGAACCCCTTTTTTAGAATATGATTTAATATATATCAATCACCTATTTTAACCTTTTTTTCAATAACAAGAGTATCTTTATAATAACCACATTCCGGACAAACCCTATGAGGCATTACATATGCCTTACACTTAGGACATGGTCTTAAGTTTGGAACTCCTATTGCTTCATGAGCTCTTCTCATTCTGGATTTAGATTTTGATTTACGTCTCTTTGGTACAGGCACTTTAGCGCTCCATTTATATTCAAATTTCTATACTACTCAATTTAATAAAACTAAAAATTCTATTTTAGTATATTCAATATCATAAACTTAATCATACATCATTCTGTCAAGATATATTTTCTACCCAAAATTCATTTATTTTACTGCAGATATAAGAAAGAGCCTCTCTCTTGAACGATTTGCATATACCGATTCAGGATATTCATCAATAACATATCTAAAAGAGTCTCTTGCTTTTATCTGATTATTGTTCAGCAGATAAAGCCTTCCCAGATTATAGTATATTTGATCCATATTGATTTTATTTTTACTGTCGGTTACATATCCGCTTAAAAAAGTAATGGCATTGTCGATCTGACCGTCTTCTTCAAGACATATAGCTGCTTTATTAATTGCAATTGGAACAATTACATCATCTGATGATTTTTTAATGAAAATATCAAACGCCTGATAAGCCTCGCCATACCTTTTCTCTTCAAATAGAATATTGCCAAGCCAATAATGACATATCTTATAAACAAAACCATATTTAGTATCTGAAATAAGATTATTCAGTTCTGTAATAGCTTTATTATTAGCTTCGGAAATTGTCTTTTTGTTCAACTCACCGGCAGGCAAGGAGTTATTCTCGGCATTAATATTATTTTCACGAACTGCCTTATTGTAATCGTCAATTATTATCTCCAGTCTAACCCTCTCCTTTTCTGAAGACCTGGCGAGTAGTAAATAAACTGTTAATGATAGAGCAAACAATACTAATATGATAACCGCTGAATATATCGCTTTTCTGTTGTGAACTTTTAAAAAATCTTTAACATACATTAGAAATCTTTCTATAGGATTTCGTTCAATTTCAATATGGCTCTTTTTTTTAATCTCCGGCATCTTTACTTTCTATCTCCAAGATCGAAATTAATCATATCACCAAGTGTAACCTTGTTAGGACTGGTCTGTCTTAATATCTTAGTTACTTCCTCTTTTTCCGACATTATCTCATAATGTTTTATGCTTAGTGATAATCTCTTCTTATCAACATCTACATCAAGAACTATTGCCTCGACAGGATCGCCTATTTTAAAGCGTTCATCCAATCTTTCTACCCTGTTTCTTGACGCCTCTGAAATATGGACTAATCCTTCAACATCATCATCAAGTTTTACAAATATTCCAAATGAGGTTATACCTGATATTGTCCCTTTTACTATTGTCTTTGGAGGATATTTTCCCTTAACAGTCTCCCATGGCGATTTGGTCAACTGTTTCATCCCGCAGGAGATTTTCATATCTTTTTTATTTATTTCAAGAATCTTAATTTCAACTTCATGTCCGTTTTTATATGTCTTGGAAATATCCTTTTGCTCATCCCATGATATATCAGAAATATGTACTAAGCCGTCTATTCCGTTTTCAAGCTCAACAAACATCCCAAATTTAACAATCTTCTTTATCTTTTTCTTATGGACTGAGCCTACAGGAAATCTTTCATCTATAGTATCCCAGGGATTGGGCTGTAATTGTTTATAGCCGAGATTAATTTTTTTATCATCCGTATTTATATCTAAAATCTTAAAATCCGCTTCAGAGCCTTTTTCAAAATAATCTTTAACATTTGCATTATTCTTAATCCACGACAACTCGGAATTGCTTAAAAATCCCTCTATATCCTCGTCAATTTGTACAAAAGCGCCAACCGGTGTAATTGTAACAACCTTTCCCTTTACATTATCTCCCACACTATGTTTTTGAGCAATATCAGCCCATGGATCATTTTTTAACTGTTTAAGTCCAAGAGAAATCTTATGCTCATCCTTGTTTATATTGATAATTACAAAATCCCTTACCTCGCCCTGTTTAAGAATCTTCCTCTGCTTAAAAACTTTTTTCCATGACATATCATTTCTATGCAGCAAACAATCAATCCCTTCAACCAGAACAAATGCGCCAAACTCTACAAATTTTAAAACTTCGCCTTTTACAATATCACCCTCTTTATACTTTAGGATAAAATCCATATAGTTTTTTTTATTCTTCTCATCGAGATAATCTTTTCTTGATATTATAACAGATTTTTTACTAAAATCGACTGTTTTAATTACAAATGAATACTCTTCATCCGATGAATTAATAGTCTTCAAATCTGCAGTAAGAGAATAAGGCAGAAATGCATTAATACCTGAACAGTTGACTATTTTACCCTTAGAACTGGATGATATAACTCTTCCCGATATTTCTCTACTGCCTTCATTATAGTGTTGGGTAAAATCTTTCCATCCCATCTCAATATCAGCTGCTTTTCTTGAAAAATGATAAACTCCATCAACAAGTTTTTTATTCATGAGTTTAACATTAAAAATATCTCCTGCTTTTGGAATTTTTTCAAATTCTTCAAGTGGGACTCTACCATCGGATTTCGCACCCACATTTACATATACAAAAGCAGAATCTACGGTTACAACCCCTCCTTTAACTATCATGCCGACTTCAAGATCATCAAGAGCCGAATCCGCAACAGATTGCATATCAATAGCTTCGAGGTTATCTTCTGTAATTTGAGTCATACATATACCTTATCAATAATATATTCATTTATTTGACTTTATTAACTCTATTATCTTCTCAATCACATCGTTAAATGACATATTTGAAGTATCTAAATAGACAGAATCATTACTCTTTTTTAAAGGTCCAAATTCTCTATTTTCATCATTAAAGTCCCGCTTTATAATCTGATTTCTGATTGAATTTTCGTCAACTTTTTTTCCCAATTCGGCATATTCTTTAACCCTTCTTTCAGTTCTTACATCAACCGAGGCATCAAGATATACTTTTAAATCGGCATTTGGAAAAACAACAGTACCTATATCCCGTCCATCCATAATAATAAAGTTTTCCTTTGACCATTTTCGGAGTAGAGAAGTAACATAATCTCTTATTTCCATATTATCTGAAAAAAAACTGATTTTTTCCGCTATTTTTTCCTCTCTTATTGCTTTGGAAACATCTTTATTGTTTAATAGAGTCTTAATATCCCCATTTTTCTCAAAAATTTGCTCAATATTAACATTGTTAAGCTGATCTATAATATTTTCTGTTAATAAATCATCTCCATGCTTATCCATAAAATACCATGTTATAGCCCTGTATATGGCGCCTGAATCTATATATTTTGCTCCCATTTCAATAGCAACTCTCCTGCAAACACTGCTTTTCCCTGAACCTGCAGGTCCGTCAACTGCTACTATGTATTTATTTTTATTCACTTTCAAGGGAAAACTCTTTTATTTCAGACAATTTGGGAAGATCTGATAATTTATTGAGTCCAAAATATCTTAAAAACTCATCAGTTGTCCCATAAGCTAATGGTCTGCCAGGAATATCTTTACGTCCTACAGGTTTTACCAAATTTCTCTTCATGAGATTTGCTATCATCATTCTTGAAGAAACACCGCGTAATTCATCAACATCAGCAAGCACTAAAGGCTGCTTATAAGCAATTATTGCAAGAGTTTCAAGCATCCCTCTTGATAGACTCTCTCTCCTTCTCAATCCAAGTGTATGTCTAAGCTGTTCGGCAAAACGCGCATTTGTTACAAACTGATACCCGTTTGATAACTCTGCTAATCTAATCCCGCCGTCCCTCTCTTCATATTCATCAACAAGCGAATCTATTATTATTTTAACCTGCGTTGGGTCTATCATAAAATTTTTTGAAAAAAATATGACTGGTATAGGTTCGTTACTCAGGAAAAAGATAGCTTCAAAAAGACTCTTTAGATAATGCTCCTTACTTTCTGTATCTTCAATTACTTCATTTACATTATTTACATCATCTTCTGATGTACTTTTACTGTTAATCCGGCTGTCCTTTTTCATATTACCCATAATTAACTCATTATTTCTTTAATAAAATTATTTTTAGCATCTGATTTAAAAAAGATAACCCATGACCTAACACAATTATAAAAAAAATATTGAGTTTTATTTATTACATAATATTCAACTATTGAAACTTTCCAGTGAAAAATTTCGGAGTATCCTTATATCGCCAAAAATTCTGTGCTGCTGAACCTTAATTATTCCGCTCTTTGACATTTCTAATACGGCAAGGAATGAAGCAATAATTTCGCCTTTTGCAGCTTTCCCAAAAAAAATCTGACTAAAAATTATAAATTCATTCTCTTTTAGCATTTCAGTAATATACTCAATCTTATCGCTTACCAAAATTTCGTCAAATAATATTTCCTGAGTCGCGATAACTTCTGTAGAATTCAAAACATTAGAAAATGCTTTTATAAGTTCATATAATGATACTTCTAAATAAAGTTCTTCATTTTCAGAATTTTCATATATATTATTTCTTATATATACATTATTCTGTATTTCAAATATATCTCTGAGTTCGTTTGATACTTTTTGAAACTTTTTGTATTCTAATAATTTCTGAATAAATTCAGGCGGCAGCGGCTGAACAAAATATTCATCCTTCATTTCATCTGCGGGAAGTAAAGCTCTGCTTTTATAATAAATTAATTCTGAAGCCATAAGTATAAAACTTGATGCTATCTTAATATCCATATCTTCCATCAATTTTAGAAATGCGACATATTGTTCTGTTATTTCTGAAATGGATATTTCGGTTATATCAATTTTTGACTTTTTGATCAACTCCCATAATAGATCAAGCGGACCGCTATACTTATCGATATTTAAAATGTACGGACTTTCATGCCCATATTCATTCTGATTTACTAATTCTTCGCTTGTCATATTATTATCAAGGATTTATAAAAAAATACCCCTTCTCAAACAAGGGGTTGTAATAGTTAGTTTAAAAATTATAAATCAATTTTATGCCAGAGCCTTTTCTGCTGCTTTTTGGAGTCTTTCAGGCGGAAATGGCTTTACAACAAAATCTTTTACTCCCAGCTTAATAGCTTTTGTAAGGAGACTCTCCTGTCCCAAGGCTGTAACCATTATTATTCTTGCTGCGGGATCTGATGCAAGAATTTCTCCTGCAGCTTCAATACCATCTTTCTCCCTCATTGTTATATCCATAGTGACAAGATCCGGCTTAAGCTTTTTATATAAATCTACAGCCTCATTACCATTTTCTGCTTCTCCCACTATTTCATGCCCGGCAGGGACCAAAGCGTCTTTTACAAGGGTTCTCATAAATTTTGCATCATCAACAATCAAAACTCTTGCCATCTTATTACTCCGTTTAATTTTATTTAAGTATAGATAGTAATAATCAAATGTCAATCTATTATTTCAAAAAAAAACCTTTTTTTACAAATTTAAAATTACTACATTAAGAAATCAATCAATAATATTCAAATATGTTTAACTATTCTATCAGTAATCTGCCATAGAGGCACTATTTCATTAACTGCTCCAATTTCAACTGCTACTTTATTCATCCCGTAAACAATAGATGTCTCCTCATTCTGAGCAATAGTATAACCGCCTTTTGATTTTATTTTCAGCAACCCGGCTGCTCCATCTCTGCCCATACCTGTCAAAATAACTCCTACTGATTTACTGCCGGCATACTCGGCTACCGAATCAAATAAAACATCTATCGAAGGCATATGACCCGATACTTTAGGAGCCTTAAATACCTTTAGCTTGAATTTATCCCCTTTTTTCTCTACGCCCATGTGAGAATGACCCGGAGCAACATAGCCATGACCGGAAAGGAGTTCATCGCCGTCTTTTGCCTCTTTAACTTCAAGATTAGAATTATGATTAAGCCTGTCTGAAAAAGCGCCGGTGAATCCCTCCGGCATATGTTGTACAACCACTACAGGAGAGGGAAATTTCTCAGGGAATTTATTAAATATGTTTATTAATGCTGACGGTCCGCCTGTAGAAGTTCCTATAGCCACTATCTTGTCGGAAACTTCACTAATAACCGGCTTAGTTTCTGTATTAATTAAATTTGTTCTATTTATATCTGTTCCCAATTTGTACGCATTAAGTCTTGATTTTGCTGCAGCCTTAACCTTAGTTATCAATAAAACGCCCAAGTCTTCAATCGACAAGGATACGTGGGTCGATTTTTTAGGTATAAAATCTACAGCTCCAAGTTCAAGCGCTTTAAATGTAGCATCAGCGCCATGCTGAGTCAAGGCGCTCATCATAATAACAGGTTTTGGGTTTGTCGACATTATCAGCTTCAACGCTGACAGCCCGTCAAGTATCGGCATTTCAATGTCTAATGTTATAACATCAGGGTTCAACTCATTGTTCATTAAAATCGCAGCTTTCCCGTCATTAGCAGTACCAATTACTTTAATATCCGGATCTTTTTCAAGAATATCTGAAACTATCTTCCTGATTAAAGAAGAATCATCAACAATCAAAACCTTAATCTGTTCCGACATTACACTTAAATCCGTTAACCAATACTTTTAGCGAATTAGTATCAGGGAGTAACATTAAATCACCAACGACCTGATCATTTTCAAAATAGAATGCTGTCTCCATCACAATTGCATAATCATTCTTAATATTTTGCACAGCAATCACTGTATCAATTATAGACTGAAGATAATCATTTACAAATGTTGGGACATTCGGTTTTATCAGCATTTTAGATTTCTCTGCATAAACATTCAATATCGAAGAACCTATAATATTAGTCATCTCCTTAAGAGCTGATATTCCATCCTCCCCAAGTTCTTTCTTGCCTGTTATCTCTACGCCATAGAGCATATCAATGAGTTCAAATCCTGTTTTTTCCTGAAGCAGCAGCAGCAGTATCCCTGAAATTTCACCTTCTATTCCAAGCACAACACACATATACTGTTCATTTAAATCATTAAAATAATCAGGAATTTTTTCAACAGGAGCTAATTTCACATCCGGAATAGACAGGTCTATTCTTTTATTTAATATCTTAGATAAAGATTCGGCTGCATTTGCTGCGCCCATATTTGAGAGAAGATTAAATTCATTCAGCTCTTCTTTGCTTATATCCAATTCTGAAGTTATATGGGAGTCCGGCATTCCTACGCTTATTGTATCATTTATATTCTGTTTTAATTCCTCTTTAAATTCAGACAGAACCATTTTAACCTCTAATTCAACATCACCGCTGGTCTGATTTACATTAGGCTTATCTTTAACTGTTTTTAAATCATTTGCAGGAATATTAATTACTTCCTCTTTTAAAGCATCAGGTTCAATATCTCTTTTTTTAACATCTTCTGCGTTTTCTTCATCAAAGGTTAAATCATCAAGGGTTATATCTTCATACATACGTCCGGAGCCAATATCCTTTAACAAGAGTTCGTCTTCTATTGTTATCTCGTCAGGTGAAAATTTATCTGAAATGAAAGTCTTCTTCGATTTTTGATCAGATATTTCTTCATCATCAACGTCAACAGCATTATTTATCATAATCCTAAGTCTCTCTTGCTGAGTAAGCTTTTCCTGCTGAGTTATTACTTTGTTAATCATTGCCTGTATATCAAGAATGAGACAGATACTGCCATCGCCTAAAATTGAAGCGCCGGCAAGCCCTTCAACATTAGTATAATTCTGCTCAAGAGATTTTATTACAATCTCCTGCTTCCCCTCAAGGAAATCGACAATAAGACCGATTTTTTTAGATCCATATCCTACAACTACTACAGGTACTTTTTTATCTGCAGACAAGCCGCTTTTTAAACCTATAAAATCATTAAGCCTTAGCAGAGATAATATATCACCTCTAAGATTTATTACTTCATGTCCCTCTATTGAGGTTATATCTGAATTTGAAATTTTAATTGTCTCAATAACATCGGATAATGGTATAGCATAGATCTCCCTTCTAACCCCGACCATGATTGCAGGCATTATAGCAAGTGTAAGAGGGAATGCAAGAACAAACTTTGTGCCAAATCCGGCTTCAGTCTCTATGCTAACACTACCATTGAGTTGATTCACAGTTTCACGTACAACATTCATGCCAACGCCGCGGCCGGAAATATCTGTAATTGTCTTGGCAGTTGAAAATCCGGGTATGAAAATATAATTGTATATTTCATCATTATCCATCGATAAAAGCATCTCAGGCGTTGCTATCCCTTTTTCCAAAACTTTAGCTTTAATCGCTTCAAGATTAAGCCCTCTGCCGTCATCTCTTATTTCAACAAATATCTGATTACCGCCTTGATAAGCTTCAAGCGTCACAATTGCTTTTTTAGGTTTTCCGGCTGCAACTCTCTCTTCCGGAGATTCAATTCCATGGTCTACTGCATTTCTAATTAAATGGAGAAGCGGCTCGCCGATAATATCAATTACCTTCTTATCAAGCTCTGTATCTTCGCCTCTTATTACGAGTTCTACATTTTTATCATGTTCTCTTGCAAGGTCCCTCACAAGCCTGTTAAACCTGCTAAAAACCTGTCCAACAGGAACCATCCTTGTTTTCATAATTCCCGTTTGAAGATATTTTGTTATTCTTGACATCTGTTCAAGACGATTCTTAAATTCGGTTGATAAAGCTTTTAAAGCGGGAATTCTTCTAAGATCATCATAAAGTCTATAGAAGCCTGAATTTGCAATTACTAATTCACCAACATTATTCAATAGAACGTCTAACTTATCAACTGATACCTTTACAGTCTTTAACATCGGCGTTTTTCTTCTATCGTTATCTACCGGTCTCTCCTCTTTTCTTCTATCAAATATACTATCAGCTAATTCTTCGGGATCAGACGGATCATCAAAAGTAAAATTCTCTCTATAGGCTCTCCCGGCGCTCTTCTGTTGTTGACCGTCAATCTTTCCGGTTCCTGAAGATGCTTCGCTGTTTTCTCCCGGCTGTATAGGTTTATTAATCTTTAATAATACTTTACCGTCTCTTTCTACTGTGGTTATGCTTCTTAATTCAATTCTATCTATTTGATCTATATCGCAGCTTCTGTATAATTGCATTGAATCCTTATCGGTGACGATAATAAATTTTACAATCGAGATTGTTTCATTTGAACTCATTTCATCAAGAGACGGGAATGTTTTAATAATACTTCCTTCTTTCTCTAAATTAGCGGATATAAGATGACCCTTGACCCATTTCATTTGCGCCGATTCTTCTATCATTACTGTTATTTCATAACATTTCATCCCTTTGGACAATAGATTTATAATATCTTTACTTTCAGAAGGTGAAAAAGTAGTTTTACCGGAAGTGGGATTTGTCGGTTTAGCTGTTGGAGTTGTCTCTTTATTATTATTATTATTATTATTATTATTTCCGCTTGAGTTTATCTTTGAATTTTCATTAGCGATATTAATCTGATCAGACAGAGATTGTAAAAACTGAGGAGGCTGTTTGCCTTCCGCAACAAGATCAATTACTTCATTTATTGTATCAAAACATTTAAATATTACATCTACAATCTCTTGTGTAATAGTATTGGTTTTATCCCTTATCCCCTGAAGAAGATTCTCCATCCTGTGGGCAAGATCACTTAAGTCATGAAGCCCTACAAAAGCAGCAGAGCTCTTCAGCGAATGTGCAGCTCTGAAAATATTATTAATTATCTTTTCATCTTTAGGATTTTTTTCTAACACTAAAAGATTCTTATTAAGCTCTTGAATCAATTCATCAGCTTCTTCTAAAAAAATATCCCTGTATTCTCCAAGGTTAAAAGACATAACAATCTACTCCATTCTATTGATTATCTGAATTTAAAGATGACACCTCTTTGGCTCCAACTTTATCTTCAAGAAAAATTAAATAAGACATTTTAAGCAAAATAATTAATCTATCATTAAACCGCCCTATACCGGAAATAAATTCTTCAGATACTCCTGTAATTATTTCTGACGGGGGATCTATATTTGCAGTGGGAATTCTTACAACCTGATAGACATTATCTACAAGAAGCCCTATCTGTTTTCCTCCTGTATCAACTACAATTATACGCGTTAAATCAGTAATACTCCCCTTGGAAAATCCGAATCTAAGCCTCACATCAACAACCGGAATTACATTTCCTCTAAGATTAATAACGCCTCTAATAAACTTTGGAGTATTTGGAAGTCTTGTTATTTCAGGATATCTAAGTATCTCATTAACAACAAGAATATCAACTGCATATTCGGTTTCATCAATCAGAAAACTAACTAATTGCGCCACATCACTGCTTTGAGCAGAATCCGTAGACGTCTCTATACTTATTATATCTTCATCTTTTACTAATTTTCCATCATTTGCTGATTTTGTAACTCTATTAGTTTCCATATAAATTACCTGCGAACTCAAACATTTTCAACTTATTGCTTACAGCTCAAGTTAAAGAGCTAAAACAAAATAGATTTAAGAATATATAATAAAAACTGAATAATAATTCAATTAAAATAAGTAAAAATAAAATTTTTTATTATAAATACTATAACTTGAGAAAAAAAAATATGAATGAAACATCTTAAGTCAGCTATAAAAATTTGATTAAAGTAAAATGGTCGTTTTACATATTATGTCGTTTATAATTTACATCCATTCCGAACTATAAAATTAAATCTGACCCGGAAAAAGTATCTCCAATAATCCCTTCATCTAAAAGCGTTATTAATTCTTTTGTTTTACATTCAAGAACGCCTTCAATCCCATTAGTGATTTTCCTGCTCTGGAAACATTCATCAGCAATATTTAGAGCAGCGAGAATAGCAATCTGCAGAAGATTTCCGTTTACAACATTATCACTTATCTCTTCAATTTTTTTGTTAACATAATCAGTAAGTTCTAAAATATATTCAGGAGATGTATCACCTTTAATATTATATGTTTGCCCAAGAATTGTAACTTTTACTTTACCAGATTCCATAATTCACCTGCTATTTTTCATCATCTATTATTACTATAATATCGTCATCTTCATATTCTACAGCTTTGGCATCGCTCTTACTCTTACCCTTACTCTTTGTTTCTGCAATAACATCATTATCATCTATTAAAATACCATCTTCATCTTCAAGTATTATAATATCATCTCCATCTTCATGCAGATCGCTCTTCCCTTTAACCTCTTTCTTAAACTGAATATCATCTGCATCATCTATAATTATTATATCATCATTTTCCTCAAAATGCGCAGGCTCACCTACATCAATACTCTCAACTTTGATATCTTCATCAAGCTCCCCAATGTCAAATTTGTCTTCATTGACTGCAGGCTCATCTACTCGTGAAGATGTTTTAGATTGTTGTTGAATTGGAATCCCGCTTTGGAGAACATCAAGCTTCCCAAGAAGACTTATTATTTTCTTCTCAAGAATTTCTTCTTTTTCAGTCAGTTCTTTAAGCTCCTTAGTAGTAACATCAAGCTCTTTCTTGATTTTTTCTATTAGTTGTTCTTTCTCCTCAAGAGTAAGCTTTGCCTCTTCTACTTCTCCTTTTAGAGCTTCATTATCATGTTCAAGTTTTGCATTCTCTGTCCTTAATTCGCCAATAAGATGTAAAGCCTTTACTACTCTGCTTTCAAGTTCTTCAAGCTGCTGCATTGTTATCATATATTACCTCCAATTATTTCCCATTATTAAAATAATTATTTATAATTAAAATATACAACTTTTAACATAAATTTGAGCACTGTAAAATCAAATATTTACCTCTATAATACTTATCGGAATCAATATAAAAAGTCATTAATTCGGAAAAGACTACACATAAAATAACATATATATTAATCTCCGTAATAATTATATAAATAGTATAGTAGTAATAAAAATTATACGTCAAGCAGAATTACATAACTATTCTAATTTAAAAAAATATATTTATGCTAAAATCCGATCTGCTTTTAATATATCCGGTGTTCATCAATAAATCAACAACTTCCGCAACCTCTAAGTAGAGCGAATCTGAAAAAAAATATTTCATGCCTAAAGATAGCAGCAACGGATTTACATTGTCTCCCTCTATATTAATCCCCTCACAGCCGTCTTTACCTTGATATATCCTTGATGAATAGTAAATTTCACTATAAAAAATCCATGGATATAGCCTTGGTGTTATTAATCCAACTGCTATAGCAGCATAATCATTTTTAAGCCTCTCCTTGTCTAAAAACGAACCCCTAAAAAAAGGATTTAAGCCAAAAAACGATTTATATGTATTATTTTTCACAGGATTAAAGTTAAATCCTCTATAAAAATCCTCCTCCCTTGCTCCTCGAAAGGTATAGCTTACATTAAATATCATCCTCTCTCTATCTGTAATCTTATTAGATAAAACTGCAATTATCTTTAATTCGTCATTTCCAAAGGAGAGATTTCTATATTTTTCATCTATATAGGCATCCCTACCTGCAGGAATCCTAATAGTCATACCAATACCTGAAGTTATAGAATTATTATAAAAATCCCCTAAGAAATGCCATAAATCAAAAAAAATATCGCCAACCTCTCTTATATCCGTTTCATAATACTTACTATGAATAAGAGAAAAATCAAATCCCATGGTTGTTTTATCAGAAATACCAATATCAAAAGAAAAAACATCCTTCCTGTTCATATTATCTATATGGACAAATTCTTCTTTAAAGGTTAAATCAATTTTATCGTCAGGTGTGGTATAGCAGCTCCTTGTTAGAGAAAGGGGGTATAGGTCTGATAAAAAAAACAGCGCAATAACCAACGCGCTGTTTAAAATTACAAAAAAATTCCTCATTCAACTTATACTTTAAATTTTGTTGATTCAAGCAGCTTTTTTCACATTTTCTACAATTTTTCTAAATGCATCCATATCTCTAACTGCAATTTCAGCCAGCATCTTTCTATTAATATCAATATTATTACTCTTCAGCGCTCCCATAAGCTTACTATAAGACATACCGCAAGCTCTTGCTGCAGCATTTATTCGCATAATCCAAAGAGATCTGAAATCCCTTTTCTTCATTCTTCTATGTTTATATGAATTTTGAAGAGCTCTTCTTCTTGCATCCTTAGCTGTTCTAAAAAGCTTACTCCTTGCTCCTCTATACCCTTTCACATCTTTAAGAATTTTTCTTCTTCTCTTCTGGTGTACTATTCCTGTTGTAGCTCTAGCCATTATATCCCTCTTCCATCTTTACAAATATTATTAAACATACGGTAACATTTTTTTTACTTTTGGAACTTCTGCTTCCGAAATCACACTTTGCCCTCTTAAACCTCTTTTGCGTTTAGATGATTTTTTCTCTAGAATATGATTTTTAAAGGCTGATCCGCATTTAACTTTACCATTCTTTGTTATAGTGAATCTCTTTTTAGCTCCACTATTAGTTTTAATTTTAGGCATTTCTTTACCTCTTATTTCTCATTCTTTATCTATGATTTTTATCTATTTATTAGATGTCGGCATCATATACATTGTAATATTTCTTCCCTCTTGGATCGGTTTTTTCTCTATTGTTCCAATATCTTTTAAAACATCTTGTATCTTTTCCATTACATCAAAACCGAGTTCAGGGTGAACCATTTCGCGTCCTCTGAACATTAATGTAAATTTTACTTTATCCCCTTTATCAAGAAAATCTTTTGCTCTATTCACTTTATGAGTAAAATCATTATCATCTATTGCAGGACGCATTTTAATCTCTTTAACATGAACAATCTTTTGTTTTTTCTTTGCCTCTTTTGCTTTCTTTATCTGATCAAACTTAAATTTACTATAATCAACAATCTTAACTACCGGGAGTTCCTGATTTGTGGTAATTTCAACAAGGTCTAAATTTTTCTCTTTAGCAATCGAAAGAGCCGCGCTTATGGATATTATTACAGGCTCACCCTCTTCTCCTACCAATCTTACATTCTCGGATATAATCTCTTCATTAATCCTGAATTTATCAAACTTATCCTTATTTGAACCCTTACCTCTATTTTGCAAATTATAACACCCCCAAAAATCTTATTTTTTGTCAAAATGACCGAATAATGTTATTAAAATCAATAAAAAATTCATTTAAAAGCATATTTTTTCAATTCCGTAGTAAAGACAAGGCATGCCATTGTCTCTACTACGGAATTTTATTCACAATATCGTCATTCAGTATTTTATAAAACTCATTAAGGCTCATAGTCACAGAGTTATTCTCACCCCTTTTTCTAACGGAAACCGTTCTGTTTTCAACCTCATTTTTCCCGAAAACACATATATAGGGAACCTTCTGTAAAACCGCTTCTCTTATTTTATATCCTACGGATTCATTGCGCAGATCTGTTTCAGGTCTGAAACCCATATCTATCATTTCGGATTTTACCTTCAAAACAGCAGCAGACTGCTCGTCTGAAACACTTATAAGTATTGCATGAACAGGGGCAAACCATGCAGGAAATTTACCTGCGTAATGTTCAATGAGGATACCGATAAATCTCTCCATAGATCCAAGCAGCGCTCTGTGTACCATATAGGGCCTGTGTTTTTGGCCGTCCTCTCCGACAAATGTCATTTCAAATCTTTCCGACATATTAAAATCAAATTGAATTGTGGTCATTTGCCACTCTCTGCCTATTGCGTCTCTGATTTTAAGATCTATCTTAGGACCATAGAATGCGCCGCCGCCCTCATCTAATTCTACCTGAAGATTTTCACTCTCAATAGCCTTTCTTAGCGATTCCTGAGCAGTTATCCATCTATCGGGATCTCCCACACTCTTTTCGGGTTTTGTTGCCAAATATGCCTTAATATCCGTAAATCCCAGAGTTTTCCATATCCATAAAGAAAAGCGCAGGACCTCTCTCACCTCATCATCTATCTGTGCCGGCGTACAAAATATATGGGCATCATCCTGTGTAAATCCGCGAACCCTGAGCAGTCCGTGTAATACGCCGGATTTTTCATATCTGTAAACAGTTCCAAGCTCTGCAAATCTTAGAGGGAGGTCCCTGTATGAACGCAGTGAATTTTGATATATCTTAATGTGAAAGGGACAATTCATCGGTTTAATAAAATACTCACTGCCTTCTATATCCATCGGAGAGTACATGCTGTCTTTATAAAATCCAAGATGACCTGAAGTTTCCCATAGATGCGCTCTCCCTATATGAGGCGTGTAGAGTATTTCATAACCGTTTTTATAATGTTCCTTTCTCCACCAATCTTCAATATTAACTCTAAGCCTGCTCCCCTTAGGATGCCAATGGATAAGTCCCCCGCCTACATCTTCATGCGAGCTAAAGAGATCAAGCTCCTTCCCAAGTTTACGGTGATCCCGTTTTTTTACCTCTTCTAAAAATTCCAGATGCTTTGTTAATTCTTTTTTATCTGTAAATGATATTCCATATATTCGCTGGAGCATTTTATTTTTTTCATCGCCGCGCCAGTAAGCGCCTGCAATGGACAGCAGTTTAAATGCCTTTAATTTATCGGTATTTATTACATGGGGTCCGCGGCAGAGATCGGCAAACTCTCCCTGCCTGTATAATGATACTCTATCATCTGGAAATTCGTTTAAGAGTTCTACTTTATAGATTTCACCTGTCTTTTTAAAATAATCTATAGCCTCAGACCGTGACATGTCCTCTCTTTTTATATCAAGCTTCTCTTCAACGATTTTTTCCATCTCTGCTTCAATTGCCGTCAAATCTTCGGGCGAAAGAGATTTTTCCATATCTATATCATAATAGAATCCATTCTCTATTGACGGACCTATGGCAAACTTTGCATCAGGATATAGTCTCTTCACTGCCTGTGCCATAAGATGTGAGGTTGAATGCCAGTAGAGACTCTTTCCCTTATCGGAATCAAAGGTTATTATATTAATCCCGCTGTCGGCTTCAACAGAGGTTGACAGATCGCACAATATGCCGTTAACCTCAGCTGCAAGCGCAGCCTTTTGCAGAGACTTTCCTATCTGACCGGTTATATCATATAAGGTTGTACCTTTTTCAACTTCTATCTTTCTTTTGTCAGGCAATGTTATTGTTATTTTATCGTTCAAATTAATGGCTCCGCAGCTAATTACTTTTTACCTTAAATCTCGAAATCTCAGTTCGTATTGGGTGATACTGGAGTCGAACCAGTGACCTCCTGCGTGTCGAGCAGGCGCTCTAACCAACTGAGCTAACCACCCTCATAAATATTAACTCAATATTTTTAAGCGGATATCATTGTCAATATATTTTTATTAATTTATATATCCGGTCAAATTACAAAAATTACAGGCTCTGACCCTACCCCTACACTGTAGATTTATTTGGGTTGTGGTCCGAAGCCCACTTTAGATAAAGACGAATTAGAGCAAGTTTATTGAATATACTATTTCAATGCGTTATTCAACCTGCTATAATCTTTATCAATTTGTTGTTTGATGTCTTCCATACATTTCGTAAAAACAACTCTGTTACTATTTGCTGCCGGTTCCCAATAACCCCAAAATATAGCAAAATAACTCGTATGTTCGTGATAATCAGATGTATATTTTCCTAATATACAAATATACAAAATATTACACAAAATAAAATTATACCGCCGTTTTATTAACTGCGCGCAACCCTAAAGCCAATGTAGCCGGTCTTATTAGACGGGGCTGAGTAGTTCCGATAAGCCGAACGCAGGTACTGCCCGTTACTAAACCACGACCCTCCGCGCATAATGCGAAAGTCGCCGGAAGCCGGACCATTAGGATCAGATGAAGGACCGGCAGAATAATAATCAGCGCCATACCAGTCCCAGCACCATTCATACACATTTCCATGCATGTCATATAAACCCCAGGCAGGCTTAAAGGTCCCTACTTGAATCGTCTTTCCTTTGTATTTTCCCGGCATACTGTTATTGTAAAGCTCAGAGCTTCCTATGGGATAGTATGCATTAAAATTCGCCTGATCGGCAGTGATATTGTCTGTTCCCCAATTAAATGCAGATGCTGTTCCTGCACGGCAGGCATACTCCCACTCAGCCTCTGTAGGCAATCTATAACCATTAGCTCCGTTTATCATTACAACATCGTCCCACGCCTTAAGTTTATCTACAGGCGTTGGTCCCCACTCGTCAGGATTAATATTTTCGGATATGCTATATACAGGTTTGAAGCCCTCTTTTATACTCAGCTTGTTACAGAATACAATTGCGTCATACCACGATACATTCTCCACAGGGAGATTATCGCCTTTAAATTTGCTGGGATTTATCCACATCACTTGTTTCCATAATTTCTGAGTTACCTGAAACTTGCTCATGTAAAAGCCGTTTGTCAGAATTACTTGATGTTGAGTTTCATCATCATAACGACCCGGCTCAGTCACAAGACTCCCCATCATAAAAGTCCCGGCTTTTATATAGACCATCTCTATTTTAAGGTCTTTAGAATCGCCTCCGCCTGCAGTCAAAATAAGCGCAGATAACAAAATAATGATTGGTGAAATTATTTTAAAACAAAAACTTTTTTTCATATAGCCACCCGGTTTATTATTTTAAATTACATATACAAATACATTAAACGGATTAAGTTTTTTAACATTTATCCTGTTTAATCTTAAAATAAAATACTTTATAAAACATGTCAATTAATTCTTATGTCAATCCTTTAATATTATATGTGAGGTGTAACAAAAACCTCTTTTTTTATTATTCTTTGTTGCCAGCACTTATTAGACAGCCTCTTTGCACGATTACAACGCGGATACAATTATCATAATAAAGATAATTATTGCAGTTAGCCGCCTATATACAGACAGGATTCAAACATATACAATTATCATAATAAAGATAATTATTGCCGAACCAATTAATTATTGACGGATTAATATGAAAAGAATTAATTATCATGAATAAAAATTTATAAGGTTAAATCAATGTATTTAGATGAAAAAATTGAGACTATGTCTCGAAACGAACTTAACACATTACAGTTTGACAGATTAAAAAAAGCGCTTAATGCAGCTTCACAAACAAGATATTACAACAAGTTTTTTAGTGATAAAAAAATTGATGTTTCAAAAATAAAGACTTTAGAGCATATAAAGGATTTGCCGTTTACAACAAAACACGATCTTCGCTTGAGTTATCCTGACGGCATGGTCGCTGTTCCGGCTTCCGACATTGTAAGAATTCATGCCTCGTCCGGAACAACCGGCAAGTCCACTGTAATATATTATACTCAGAAAGATATTGACCATTGGGCTAATCAGATTGCAAGGGCTATGTATGCTACAGGTACAAGAAAGGAGGATGTTTTTCAAAACATGATGGGGTATGGTCTCTTTACAGGAGGACTTGGTTTGCATTATGGAGCCGAAAAGCTCGGCTGTACCGTTATTCCGTCGGCAACAGGAAACAGCCTCAGGCAGATCCAGCTTCTTCAGGATTTTAATACAACGGTTATTCATATAACGCCAAGCTATGCGCTCCACTTGGTAGAGGTAATAAAAGAAAACGGAATCAATCCCCATGATCTGTCATTAAAAAAGGCATATTTCGGCGCAGAGCCCTATTCTCAGGCAACTACGGAAAAACTTGAGAATTTATGGGGGATTGATGCCTATAACAGCTATGGGCTCTCGGAGATGAACGGTCCGGGCGTTGCAATGGATTGTATTCATAAAAAAGGGATGCATGTTGTTGAAGATTCTTATATTGTGGAGATAATAAATCCTAATACCGGGGAACAGCTTCCCGACGGAGAAGAGGGCGAACTTGTCATTACGCACATAAACAGAGAGGCAATGCCGATAATCAGGTATCGCACAAGGGATCTTACACGGATTATTCCCGAGCCGTGCGAATGCGGAAGAACACACAGGAGAATTGAAAGGATAAAGGGAAGAAGCGATGATATGATTATTGTCGGCGGTGTAAATGTATTCCCGTCACAGATTGAATCTGTCTTAATGAACATACCGGAAATAGGAAACAATTATGTCATAATCATTGATAGAGAAAACGGTCTTGATAGGATGCATATACAGGTTGAATTATATTCCAAATTATTTCAAGGGGATATAAAGGCGCTTAAAAGACTCAATAAGGATATAGTCGAAAAACTCCGCGCAATCATTGTAATCAATCCGAGAGTTGAATTTATGGAGCCCGGCTCTTTACCTGCAAGTGAAGGTAAAGCAAAAAGGGTAATAGACAATAGGATAATATAGGAGGTTATATATGCCGCATCAGGTATCTGTCTTTGCAGAGAACAAGCCGGGAAAATTAAACCGTGTTACTGAAATTTTGGGAAAAAATAACATTAACATCAGAGCCATTACAATTTCGGACACAGGCGATTATGGTATTATAAAACTACTCCTTGATAAGCCTGCGGAAGGAAATGAGTACTTACAAAACGCAGGGATTGCATCAACATTAGTGAGTATAGTAGCAATAATAATTGATGATACACCCGGAAGTTTACATAAGGCGACATCCATTCTTTCAAGTAAAAACGTCAATGTTGAAGACGCGTACGGATTTACCATACGGGGAGAGGATAGAGCTGTTTTTGTATTTCAGGTAAAGGATGTTCATGCAACGGAAAAAATCTTAAAAGACGCAGGCTTTACTATAATTTCGGATAATGAACTCTATTATTTGTAGATGTCTTTTTTCAGTGTAATTATACCGTCATTTAACAGAAGAGATAAAGTAAGAAATGCAATACGCTCTGTGTTAGAACAGAGTGATAATGATTTTGAGATAATTCTAATAGATGACGGTTCAGATGACGGAACTGCAAATATTGTTGATGAATTTGAAAATAAAATCACTTATATATTTCAAAAAAATTCGGGAGTAAGTTCGGCAAGAAATAAAGGCATTATAAATTCATCCGCACCGCACATTACTTTTTTAGACTCGGACGATATATGGCACAGAGACAAGTTAAGCAGCCATAAAAAATTTATTGAGAACAACCCGAAAATATTAATTCATCAAACAGAGGATATATGGATACGCAACGGCGTAAGGGTAAATCCGAAGTTTAAGCATATAAAACCTCAAGGGGAAATATTTATTCCGTCATTAGACCTCTGCCTTATAAGCCCGTCATCAGTATGTATTTCAAGGACAATCTTTGAAAAATACGGAATGTTTGATGAAAAACTCCCTGCCTGCGAAGATTATGATCTTTGGCTGAGAATAACCCCTTTTGAAAAAACAGGTTTAATAAACGAAAAATTAATAACAAGATACAGCGGGCATGAAGATCAACTGTCATCAATCCATTGGGGAATGGACAGGTTTAGATTATATTCAATTCTTAAAATACTTCATCTTTACGGAGACAGCTTGAATACAACTTATACGGAAGCGGCAATCAATACGGCTATAAAAAAGTGCGAAATATTATTAAACGGAGCAGCAAAGAGGGGGAACGAAAAACAGTCAATTAACTTATCGCAAATAATCACTCAGTTGAAAGACGGATCTTATATGCAAGCAGATTATCAGAGCCTCTTAGGAAAATAAGATCGTCACGAATAATTCCGCTTAAAAATGATTCATTTGAAAAATCCTTTGCATAGAATATATCTCCGTTGCTTTTAAAAACTACCAACTGTGATTCGCCCGTATTTTTAGTATAACCCAGCACATATATCCCGTTTTCAAACGACAATGTGGAAAAACCTGCTTTCTTTTTCGGAACATCCAGTTTAAATTTAAGATTGCACCCTTTATCAAAAAGCAAAATTTTATCATTATCAAAAAAAGCTCCGTCACCATCATCTGTAATATTCATTGCTGTCCTTACAACATGAACATTTTCAAGTGAAGAATCATAGCTCCTGTTTTTGTTTATATTTACTATCCTAACCCAATCCTTTGTTGTATTGCCGTAATGTATAAATCCGTATTTGCCGTTGTTACTGATTTTTGTACCTTTAACCGAGTTTTTAACAGGCACTCTGCCGCTGTTTATAATTACGCCCTGCTCGTCGGTAAAGCAGTAATGACCGTCAATAAATCCGCACGCGCCAAAATCGTTCTTTCCGGAAAATTCAATTGATGTACACAGTCTCCCGATTATCTGCTCCGATCCAACGGAATTACCGTTTGTATCAAAAATTCTTATACCGCTATGATCGCCATTGAGCAAAAAAACAATCTTACCATTATATGATATAAAGGGCTTCTCTCTGGAATCTTTCTGCCAATATCTCTCGCCCTTGATTCCGAACAGCTCAATCTTTGTTCCTATTCTCCCATATTTGATATAATAGTCACCATTGCCGCTAAACTCAATCAGCTCGTCACCATGCTCTACCGTTCTCACACAGTTTCCGGCAGTATCTACAAGTATGAGTCTATCGACCATAGGAACAATAAATGTATTAGGATTACTTCTGCTGTCGCTAACAATAGAATCGAATTGGAGCGGATTGTAGAACTCAGGCATAATCTCAGATGCCGAAGCGCCTCTAAATAATAAAAAACCGGCTATTGTTCCTATTAACAATCCGGCAAGTAGGTATTTCATCTATTAATCCTGCATAAAATTATGTAGAGACAAGGAATGCCCTTGTCTCTACGCATCTTTTAAATTTACTTAATTTTTTGGAATCCTCAATACCCAGCCCGGTCTAATTAAATCAGGATTCTTGATTTTATCTTTGTTTGCATTATAAATCTTCTTCCATGCTTTTGGATTTTTATAATACTGCTCTGCAATTTTTGAAAGACATTCGCCGCTTTTTTCCCAAGTCTTTACCTTATGATAGTAATAATTATCATCGTCGGCATTTTTGCCCTTAGTTTTTGTTGCAACAGCATCATCATCAGATTCAGTGTCAGCATAATCCGAATCGTCATCCCCTTTAGCTACGACTGTTGTTGAACCCTTTCCTTCTTCCGTAGCTTTATTAGCTAACCTGATTGCCTCATCCGAATATGTGATAGAGTCTTCATAATTACCTCTACCTCTGGAAGTTCTAGCTCTTTCTAAGGCTTCATTAGCCGCATCTATATCATCTTTATTAGCGCCTGCTTTTTTCGCCTGATTTATAGCATCTTCAGCTTCGCTCAATTTCTTTTCTGAAAGTCCTTTCATTGTTGCTGCGTATGCTGCATCTGCATTTATTTTAGCTATTTCAATCGCTTCAAATCCGCTTTTTATAGATTCGCTGTTATAACCTCTCTCGGCATCTCTCAATTTTCCGCTGGCAATATTAAATTTATCTCTTGCATACGGTTCATAATCATACTTCTTCACTTTCGCAAGCGTAGAGCGTACCTCGTCGATTTTAACCTTAAGCTGATATTTGCCGTCAAGAGCTTCCTCTTTTGCCTTTACAGCAGAGTTGTATGCTTCATCTGACAAAGCAATTGCTGCTGCGTAATCTTTGCTCTCAAACTTCCCATTTGCAGCAGAGTATTGCTCTTTAGCTTTTTCATAATTGTCCGGAGACAATTTTTCAGCATAAGCAGCATCTGCTTCCGAAATTGCCTGTTCTGCCTTTTTAAGATTATCGGCAGCATAAACAACAGCAGACTTATTATAAGCCTCCATAGCCTTATCATATGCCTTTCCTGAAAGAGCAACAGACTCATCATACTCTTCATCTTTAACAAGCGCCGAATGAGCTTTTACCAATTGCTCATTAGCTTCTTTAAATTCTGCCGGACTATACTGATCTGCGTTAACAGATTTTGCCAAATCAATTGCCTCTCTCGCCTTGGAGAATTCTTTAATTGGAATTTCATCCTCGCAGGCAATAATAAATAATGACATGAATAGTACTACAAAAGTTATTAAGTTTAATTTTTGTTTCATAGGTACCCCTTTTAAAATTTAATTATTATTCACCAAATTAATGTTCAAAGGATTTAATTGCTTCTTCTTCACTATCATAAATATCAAAAAAAGATGTTAAATTTGTCAATTCAAAGACTTTTTTTACAGAGGAGGCATAAACATTGATTATTTTCAATTCACTTTGATTCTTTTTTAAGCGTGATGAACATGAAATAATTGCCCCTATCCCTGAAGAATCTATATAAGAAACATCTTTTAAATTGATTACTACGTTATATTTTTGATTTTCAATCACTTTATCAATCGTATTAACAATCTCAGACGCATTGTATAAAGTAATATCTCCGGAAATATCAAGTATAACAACCTTACCCTTTTTTCTGGAATTTATTTCCATTAAGATCACCCCTCATTACACACCGCCTAAGACATGTACTATACTCTTCAACTTCAATAGATTGTCAAGCTTTATAAACATAAAGAATCTGTCAACTCTATATATAATCTCTTCAACTTCAATAGATTGTCAAGCTTTATAAATCTTTAATTTGTGAAGATTAATATAGTTTATTTAAAAAATCAGAGTATTTCTGATATTTAGTTACTATTTTATATAAATAAACCGGCATATTAGCCCTAATATTTATCTTTTTGTCTCAATGTCTATATATAATAACTTATTATTAAAAAATTATAATTTATAAATTTTAATACAAAAACAAATCAATTTATACACAAATTTAACTATAAATATCATACCATTTCCTTTCTATCTCATTAAATCTGCCGTCAATTATAGATTCTCTGATCTCATCCATAAATTGTTTCATAAAATAAAGATTATGATACGTATTATAAATTAATGAAGTTATTTCACCTGCTTTAAATATATGACGCAAATATGCTCTGGAAAAATTTTTGCAAACATAACAGGGGCAATTTTCATCAAGTGGAGAAAAATCGGTTTCATATTTGGCAGATTTAATATTTATCCTCCCTGTTGAAGTATATAGCGTGCCATTTCTTGCTATGCGTGTAGGCATTACGCAATCGAACATATCTACTCCGTGTTTTACTGCAAAAAGTATCTCCAACGGACTCCCGACACCCATCATATATCTTGGTTTATCCTTTGGTAAATGAGGAAGAAGATTCTCCGTAATATCCCTGAATATCTCTTTTGGCTCTCCGACAGACAGCCCTCCGATTGCATATCCGGTAAAATCAAGCTCAATGAGTCGTTCGGCGCACTCTCTCCTTAAATCATTAAAAAAACTCCCCTGAATAATAGCAAAACATCCCTGCCTGTCCTTATCAAATGTGTTGTCATAATGGAACTTTGATTTTTTTGCCCATGAGATAGTTGTCTCCATTGCCGTTTCCGCATCTTTTTTTTCTATGGGATAACCGGTACATTGATCAAGAACCATCATAATATCAGAACCTATAATTTTTTGTATATCCAAAACTTTTTCAGGAGTAAAAAAATGCCTTGAGCCGTCCAAGTGTGAATTAAACTCAACCCCATCCTCTTTTACTTTACACAGGCTGCTGAGTGAAAATACCTGAAATCCGCCGGAATCGGTTAATAATGACTTTTCATAATTCATAAATTTATGCAATCCCCCTGCTTTTAAAATAACATCAGGTCCCGGACGCATAAAGATATGATAAGTATTTGATAATATTATTTCAAAGCCTATACTTTCTATATCAAGATTACTTAATGCGCGTATTGCACCGCGTGTTGCAACAGGCATGAATACTGGGGTCTTAATTATACTTCTTGCAGTTTCAAGCTCGCAGGCTCTGACCCCTGCCCTGTTATCATCTTTTATTATAGAAAAATTCATGGTGTAATAAATAGAATAATCTGTAATGATGTCAATAGATTATATAAGATTTAAACAAATCGAGACCAGATACAAATTACAAATGTGGCTTATTTTTCACTATCCATCAGGCTCTGACCCAACATCATAAACTTAAAGAAAATAGTCTACGGATTTCATGGATATTTACGAATAAAGACCTAAATGCTATTGAAAT
>WRGT01000050.1 GCA_009787025.1 Spirochaetota bacterium | reverse complement strand
TCGAAAATAATTTACTGAAAGTGGTTAAGAAAAATTAGATAGAGATGAAAATCTTATCAAAAATTAAAAATTCAACAGTCTCAACATAGGTCTATCATAGAATGATAGACATGAAAAAATTTTGTTTTTTTTGATTTTTTATACATGGAGTTAAATAATCTAAAACTGACAGGAAACATGAGACTACGCACCACTGAAGGCAACGCAAACGGGAATAGGTCTGCTGAGCGAAGTTAGGGGATTTTTTAATTATTTTTTTATTAACCTTACAAAACAACTGCTATTGACGATTAACCTATTGCATCCAATATTAATTATTTGCACCTTTTGCAGCATTACAAGCAGGACAAGATACTTGTCCGTTTTCTACTGTTGTTTTTCCGCCTTTTGACCATGGTTTTATATGATCGGCATGCCAATTCCCCCAATCACATTTTTCCCCATTACATTTTATTTTTATTTGACAAATACCATTATATTTTCTATAGATGGCTCGTCTTTGTTCCTCTGAGAACAATCGGTTATTATCTTTCAGTTCGAGTTCTGGCATATACTCTAATAAATGTCTGAATAAAAATTCATACCTCCCTTTCACAGACTCTACTGAATCCGTACTATGACTAACTAATGTTTCATAATGAAGTATTTCAGGATCACATTCTTCCTCTTCTCTAAATTTAACTACTTCACCTCTTCTGTATTCTTCAAACTCAATAAACCAATTATTGAGTTCGGTTTTTTTTTCTGTGATTACATATTTATCAAGTAATGATGAAAAAATCATATAGAGAGTAATAACTGCAGACCATTCCAATTCAGGGGTCTTTTGTGGAAAACAACTATAAAGAAAATCTAAAGTCCTTTTTATCTTTTTTGCTTTCCTTCCCTTTTCATCAAACCCAGTATTTTCAGCATACATTTTATTTAAATCCCCATTTTTTATACTACATGGGCCTCCATTAATTTCGAGTTTCGTCATTTGAGCAACAATTTGTTCAAACACATAGCGAGTATTTTTCCTTTTGCAACTATCAAAAAATTTATGCTTTGCAATCGTTTTAACAAAATTACGCATATTCCCTGACATTGCATTTCTTTTCTCCTGGGCATTTAAAGAAGTCCCATTTTGAAGACGTAGAAACATTTCTCTGACTTCTTCTTCATCAGCTTCAATAATAACAATATCCAATGGATAAATATCAAAAGACCGCCTTAATTTAGATGGAAGTGCCTTTTCCTTTGAATATTTTAAATTACTCATATCAACACCATCTATTTGATCCATATCTTTGCCCAAATCAAATTCATTTGACATAAAACTCCAAATAGCATTTAGGCGTTGCTGTCCATCAACTACTTCATATTTATCTTCTCCTATTTTTCTCCAATATAATTTTGGAATATCATACCCTCTCAAAATCGTATCGATCAGAAGCCTTGAAGGTCTACGGAGAATGCCCTGATATCATACCCTCTCAAAATCGTATCGATCAGAAGTCTTTTTTGGGCAACTGACCACACAAGAGGGCGTTGGTAATCAGCTTGTGTATCAATTTGATCTTGAATTCCATAAAGTGTTGATAAAGGCCATGGTTGTGCTGGTGGTTTCATTATTTTTATCACATTAAATTATTTAAATTATGGCTACTAAATGAGCTAAGTGATGTCAAGATATTTTTTTACGTTTATTTTAAGCATTTCCTCTATATTATTTGTTATTGAGGGTTTTATAAAGTTTGTTGGTATTGATCTTCACACTAATTGGCTTACCTGTTATTATCTTACTGATAACTCTAAATGAAAACAGACTGAAATATTTCGTCTTTTCAGAATTACGGTCAAATGATACAAGAATATCTACATCGCTTTTCTGGGTAAAATCGTCTCGAATTGATGATCCAAATATTGATAATTCCACAATATGGTATTTTTTACACAGCAGAACCACATCATCTAACTTAAGAAAAATACCCTTTTTTTGTAATTTTTCTATTGTCTCCATGATAACCCTCTTAAAAATTGAATTATATTGTATGATTAGATTTTGCGCAAGCCTTTTATTTTATCTTAATTGAATGATTTTTAGCGGGACAATACTTTGAGGCTATTAAAAATTTCATTTTCAAGTAAAAATCATATAAAAATATCCCTCGGCTTGCTCCCCTGCTGAGGTCCTATGTAGCCAAGCTCTTCCATCTTCTCAATAATACGCGCAGCCCTGTTATAGCCGATACTCAAGCGCCTTTGCAGATACGAGGCAGAAGCCTTTCTCGTCTCCTCAATAATTTTTAGAGCCTCTACAAAGAGTTCATCGTTTTCATCATTGATCTCTCCGTCTTCGTCCTGAAAGACCGATTCTTCAAAATCAATATAATCGGGCGCGCCTAAAGTTCTTAAATGAGTTACTACAGCCATTACCTCATCCTCAGAGATAAATGCGCCTTGTATCCTGACAGGGTATGAACTCATGGGCGACTGATACAGCATATCGCCTTTGCCTAAAAGTTTTTCTGCGCCGTTCTGATCAATAATAGTTCTTGAATCTGTCTTCTGCGCAACCTGAAACGCTATGCGCGCCGGAAAGTTAGCCTTTATAATACCGGTTATAACATCTACCGACGGTCTTTGAGTAGCCAAAACAAGGTGTATGCCGACAGCCCTTGCTTTTTGAGCAATACGCGTTATATAGCCCTCTATATCTTTAGATGCAACCATCATAAGATCTGCCAGCTCATCAATAATAATAATTATAAACGGAATCTTCTCCCCGCCCTTTTTATCTTTAGAGATCTTATCGTTATATGATAATATATCCCTCGTATTCATTGCCGCAAGGAGTCTATATCTTCGTTCCATCTCAAAAATAGACCACTTTAACACCGCAGGTACAAGGTGAGGTTCTGTGATTACCGGAGTAAGCAAATGAGGCGTACCGTTGTATAATTGCAATTCTACCATCTTAGGGTCAACAAGTATAAACCGCACATAGTTCGGATCATAATTATATACAATACTGGTTATTATTGAATTAACGCATACGGATTTACCTGCGCCTGTCGCTCCTGCAATTAACAGGTGGGGCTGATTTTTTAAATCGATCATTACAGGCACGCCAAGTACGTCTTTCCCCAGTGCTACCTTTAAAGTCCCTTTCTGTTCCTTATATGACTTGGATTTGATTATATCTCCAAGAGTTACCATCTCTCTCTTTATATTCGGCAGTTCTACTCCAATTGCAGACTTACCGGGTATTGGAGCTACAATCCTTACCCTGTAAGCTGCAAGTGCCATTGCTATATCGTCGGCAAGGCTGACTACCCTGTTGATTTTAATGCCTGCTGCAATCTGCATCTCATAGAGTGTAATTACAGGTCCCCTGTTGACATTGACAATACGTGATTCTATTCCAAAATCGGCAAGGGCGCGTACAAGGAGCTCCGAATTTTTCTTTACCTCAACCTCCCATGTTTCGCTGTCAATAGGTTCGGAATTATGCAAAAATGTTGTAGGAATAATATATTCTTTATTTATACGAAGTTGTTTAAATACATGTTCTTCGGCAATAATTTCGTCCGGGTCTGAAAAAAATTCGTCGTCTTTTTCTATATCTTCACTCTCGCCTGAAGTATCTTTATCGATTTCATAAATACGATTTTTTTTCAGAGAATATTCATCTGCTAAAGAATTATCTATAGCAGCCTCATCCGATTTTAATTCAAGGGTTGGACTATCGAGTCGATTGTCCCTGCAAACTTCGTATTCTTCGTAATTATCAAATTTCCCCTTTTCATAATACTCTTCTGTTACTATAGGATCGCTTCCGGCAGAAAAAGAGATATTGTCCGAAGTTAAAACGGAATCTTCATTAAGACCTAATTCATTAAGACCAAATTCGTCTTCCTTTAACAGCTTGGTTTTATAATCAATGGCGTCTTCATAAAAAACAGGCTGAGTATTTGCGCCTCTAAAAAACGTTTCTTCTGCGGCGGCTGATATATTCATCTCCAGATATTTAACCGAATCTTTTTCTGTCTCATTATCTTTTTTTCCTACAAAAATCTTCCTGCGTATAATCCACGGCATTTTTTTATTTTTTGTAAACTCTTCGGAAGTTGTATCAAGAGGGATCTGATCTTCATATTTTTTTAATGAAAACCATCCAAATAACTTTTTTAAACTTTCACTGCTTTTTGGTATCTTGTTATTTTCTAAAATTGTTGTAAGAGAAACAATCCCTAATAGTATAAAAGCCGCAAGATTCATAAATATTATAATAAGATATGATCCCACCGTACCTGTTACAGATTTAAAAAAATTATATATGTAATAACCGACAAATCCTCCGCTATTCTGATAATTTTCAAAGCCGGTTGCAAGAAGTGACGAAAGACCTATAGTAAGAAACAGTAAAGAAAAAAGTTTATCCTTTATTGATGAAATTTCCCCATGCTTAAAAATAACCCAACCTGAGATAAAAAGCATTATTGTAAAAATATATGATGTAATACCAAATGCCGACCTGAATATATGCGCAAAAAACGCGCCCATAGGACCAATTAGATTTGAAACAGGTTGATTTAATACAACAGCCTTATAGTCCGTATTAACATAACTTGCAATACTGAGAAAAAATATCAGCCCAATAAGGAATATAAGTATTCCCCATATATCTCTATACTTTTTATCCTTTAACACTGCTCCCTCCGCAGTTAAATATTAAGCTTCTTTAAAATCAGCTAATAATAAGAAACTTAATAATCAATCCCGAAACGCCAAGTACAATGGTATAATAGCCAAAAATGTTAAGCTTCACATTTTTCACAATCCAAAAGAGAATCCTGATTGATACAAGTGCTACAATAATCGCTGTAAACATACCTGCCAAGACCGGCGCAAAAATATAAGAAGGATAAGCGCCTCCAACAACTTTCAATCCTTCAAGTAAACCTGCGCCTGCAATTACCGGTATAGCCATTAAAAAAGAAAAGCGCGCAGCCTCAACGCCTTCAAGCCCGCAGAGCAATCCTCCTGCCAGCGTTGACCCAGATCTTGAAATACCCGGTAGTATTGCTATTGCTTGACATAATCCTACTATAATTGACCTGAAAATTCCTATCTCCTTAAATTTTCGGTCTTTTGAGGGAATTTTATTAGCGGCAATAAGTATAAATCCATTAATAATAAGAAAAATCAACACTATTGTTACGGATGAAAAAACTGTCTCAATATACTTATGGAAACAAAAACCTATAATACCTGCCGGAATAGATGCAATAATTATATAAATTCCGGAAAGAAAATCAGGATTAGAAAAGTCTCTTTTAATTAATCCCGTTAAAAAACCTTTGATAATTATAAATATCTCCTTTCTCATATATATCATAACAGCAATGAGCGTTGCAACGTGAAGACTGACATTTATCAAAAGATTTATCTCATCACCCGAATCGCCCATTAAATTTTTTATAATATCAGTCTGTTCTAAAAGCGCTAAATGGCCCGATGAAGATATTGGTAGAAATTCCGTTACGCCTTGAAACAGCCCAAGTATTATCAAGACAAAAAACATATTTATCATTCTATACCTCTATTACTTTAACAACTATTATTGGATTTCTTTTGGTAAGCTTGTATATATAATTCTTTAAACTCTTTTTAAGAAAATCTTCAATCTCTATGCAGGTTTTTCTTTCTATTAACATTCTATATAATTTTTCTTCAATATCCTTTTGCAAAAGGTTATGAATCTTTGTGTTATCATTGTTTATAAATCCCTTAGTTACAATCTCAGGTTTACTAAGAGGCATACCTTGAGATATTACCATTGATGCATAAAATATTCCGTCTGTTGACATTAAATGTCTTTCTTTAATTACATTACTTGACACATCGCCTATTTCATCTCCGTCAACATACATCTCTACAAGTGGGATTTGGCTGACCTTCTTAAAACTTTTTTTTGTTAATTCGATAATATCGCCGTTTTTTGCAATGACTATATGCGACGGTTTAATATTTAAACTCTCTGCAATATCCGCATGTTTTTTTAACTGCTTAAATTCTCCATGTATCGGCATAAAAAATTTAGGTTTGGTAATTGCAAGCATCAACTTCAGCTCCTTTGAAGCTCCGTGACCTGAAACATGTATATCTTCATTTTTATCATAATATACGTCCGCTCCGATCTCCATCAGGGAATTTACAATATTTGTCACCATCCTCTCATTGCCGGGGATTACAGAAGCTGTTATGATTACAGTATCTCTCTCTCCTACAATAATATTTCTGTGAGTACCAAATGCCATTCTTGCCAGAGCAGACATAGGTTCTCCCTGCGTGCCAGTACATATTATTACAAGTTTTTTATGAGGATATTTACCTGCATCTTCGATCTTTACTATAGTATCTTTATTTATATCGAGGAAGCCAAGCGTGTTTGCAATCTCAATATTCTTCTGCATGGATAAGCCGGATATTGCTATTTTTCTATTAAACTTGCGCGCAGTATCAAACACCTGTTGAATCCTTTGAAGATTAGAAGCAAATGAAGCGACAATGATCCTCCCCTTAGAATCGGAAAAAATATCAGAAAGTCTGTCAAGGAGCGCAGATTCTGATTTGGTAAAGCCGTCCTTCTCCGCATTGGTGCTGTCGGACATTAATAGCGCTACGCCCTTCTCCCCATAGTGGGCAAATCTATATATGTCTGTAACCTCTCCCTCTACAGGAGAAAAATCTATTTTAAAATCTCCCGTATGTATAATAGTACCGGCAGAAGTCTCTATAGCTAAGCCTACGCCGCCGATTATCGAATGATTAACGCCTATAAACTCAATTGTAAAACCGCCTGTCTTTTCTATCTGCCTTGGTACAACTTCTATAAATTTAGGCGTATAATGAAGCGGTTTCTCTTCAAGCCTGCTCTGAATAAGTCCTATAGTCAGTTTTGTTGCATATATAGGCACTTGTACCTCTTGAAGCAGAAAAGCTATAGCTCCAATATGATCCTCATGACCGTGTGTAACAACAATAGCCTTTACCTTTGACCTGTTCTGTTTAATATAAGTAAAGTCAGGGATAATATAATCTATTCCGGGCATTTCATCTCTTGGAAACATTATCCCGCAATCTACAATAATTATCTCATCATTCTGTACAAAAAGCGTTATATTTTTCCCAATAGCGCCGAGTCCGCCAAGCGGTATAATATTTACCTTATCTGCATCTTTTGAAATCTGTCCCTTCATATTCCCGAATGACCAAAACCTCCTTCATTCCTGTCTGTTGCGCTTAACTTATCAACCTGAATAAACTCAGCCTTAAAAACGCGGGCAAAAACCATCTGGGCAATCCTCATGCCTTTTTCTATTTTAAAATCCTCTTCGCCAAGATTGGTTAAAATAATTTTTATTTCACCCCTATAGTCCGAGTCTATTGTTCCCGGTGAGTTTAAGACTGCAATCCCGTGTTTTAATGCAAGCCCGCTCCTTGGGCGTATCTGGCATTCATAGCCTTCAGGTATCTCCATAAAAATTCCTGTCGGAATAAGTTTAGTTTTTCCCGGTGATAAAATTACAGGTTCATCAACATTTGCGCAAATATCGGCGCCTGACGATCCCGCACTTTGATATTCCGGAACAATAGCGCCGGCGATTGACGAAAATTTAATCTCTATCTTAACCTCTGTCATAAATACTTTTTTATTTCCCTCATTAAACATGATTCTAATAATTCACACTTTCTGCAATGTTCGTCATTATTGTTAAAATCTTCCGGTATGCACATATTACTCTCATCAGCATGTAAAATATCGGTAAGTTTAATAAATTGATATTCATCATCATTTACGGCATTTGCTCCGCCTTTTTTCAACTTTTCCAATATTACCGATAATCTATTTGGAGTTTTTTCACTGTCACCGTTTAGTATTCTCTCCCTGTATTTAATCTCCTTATCCATTTTTGCCTTCATCTTTTTAGCAGAGAATTCAATCCCCCTTTTTTTGGATATGGCAAAAAAAATCAATCCGAATAAAAGTCCGCCAAGGTGTCCTAAATGCGATATACCGCTATTTCCGCCGGATGAAACCTGAGCCGCAAATTCTATTGCACCATAGATAAAAACAAGATATTTTGCTTTTATCGGGAGAACGAAAAAAATCAAAAGTTCTACATTCGGAAAAAGTATTCCAAAGGCAAGGAGAAGTCCGAAAATCGCGCCGGATGCGCCAATTGTAGGAATAAACATTCCTGCGTCGCCCATTATATAATTTACAACAAAGATGGTAATGCCGGCGCCTATACCTGTAAAGAAGTAGTATATGAGAAACCTCTTTGTTCCCCATAAATGTTCTATGGGAGCGCCAAACAGCATTAAACCATACATGTTAAAGAATATATGCATAAATCCGCCATGAAGAAACATATAGGTTACAAACTGCCAAACATAATATTTTGTTAAAACTACCCAAGGTATAAGACCAAAATAGTAATTTATTTTACTGGTACTGGTTTCAAGTATATTATCACCTATGGGCATATTAAAAGGCATTATATTATTTGGATCTGTATTTAAAATCTGCGTTAGAAGAAAAACGCTTATATTGATGAAAATAATTTTCATAACCCAGTTTCTATTGCTGCCGAAGCCGTTCATACTTTTTTATCCCTTTATTTTTTAAATGCGCTAACCACTTCTCCGATATACATTCTGTGGTAATCCTTTTCCGGATAATTAGATGCAATTGTACTGTCAATAAAGAATGCAGGATTAATATCCTGATAATATATTTTTCTGCACTCAATAACAAGCCTTGCTTCTTTAAAATAAATACTCCTGCCGTTACACTCAACAGGCGTAAGCCCTGTCTCCTTTACTTTATCTATCTCTCTTCCGGATTTAGCGCCGCATAAATTTAAACATCCCCTATACTTTTCGTCAAAAAATGAGAGTGTAAAAAAATCATACTTTTCAATAAAACCATATGTATATCGATGCGGTCTTATATAGATATGGCATACAGGTTTATTCCAAAGAAAACCAAATCCTCCCCACGAGGCTGTCATTGTATTAAAGTCACCATTTACTCCTGCAGTAACAAGCATCCAATCATTGCCGATAAGTTTAAACGTATTATCATCAATTTCTTTATGACTTATTTTTATTAACTCACTCATATTATCATTCCTCATTATCATTTCTCCTAATACTCTATATTATTTTTTACTATTTTTCCTTTGAAGTTAATGTTAAAATATCCGCGCCTTTTTCAGTTACACATATAGTATGCTCCCACTGCGCAGATAATAAGCCGTCAATAGTAACTGCTGTCCAGCCGTCTTTGAGAAGTTTTGTTTGATATTTCCCGGCATTTATCATAGGTTCTATTGTAAAAATCATTCCCGGAAACATGTGTAAACCCCTATACCCCACATTATAATGATGAACATGAGGTTCCTCGTGAAAATTCAGACCAATGCCGTGACCGCCATAATCTCTGACAACAGAAAATCCGTTCTTATCTGCATGTTTTTGAATCACCTCCCCAATCTTGCCGAAGTCATTATATGGCTTTACTTGTTCAATTGCCATATAAAGACACTCCCTTGTAACTCTCACTAACTTCTTAGCCTCTGCGCTAACCTCGCCAATCATGTACATCCTGTTTGCATCGCCGTAATATCCGTTTAAGATACTGGTTACATCAACATTTATTATATCTCCGTTTTTTAATACTGTAGAATCTGGAATCCCATGACAGATTACATTATTCAGAGAGGTACATACGCTTTTAGGGAATCCATTATATCCCAATGTAGCAGGTATAGCTCCATGCCTTATAGTATAATCGTGGACCAATTCATTAATATCATTAGTTGTAATACCCTCTGTTATTTTTTCATCTAACATATCAAGTATATTGCCGGTCAATTTACAGCATTTGGCAATACCGGCAATTTCTTCCGAATTTTTAATCTTAATGCCTTTAGGTGCTATAATTTTTTTAGGTGTACCTGATAAGGCATCCGACTCCATGTGGCATTTCTTGTATTTTTTTCCGCTCCCGCACCAGCATAGATCGTTTCTAAGTAATTTCATTATTTCGTGAACCTTAAGTTTTTACTTTAATATTATTTAAAATCTATTTTTTTATTAAGTTCAATTATTTTATTAAGAAGTACGGGAAAATCTATCAGATATACAACATTACCGTATTCTATTAACACCATATTTCTGCAAATTCCGATTATATTCCAATCATGGGGGAGATAACCCTTATCGCCATTAATACCTTCGATTATGCAGTTTTTATCCTGCATCACTATAAAGCCGTCTTCAGCTATAAAAATATTGTTAATCCAAGCCATGTTCTTAATACTATCCCTTTTCTTTATGGGGATTTCATATTTTTCAACAGACCATTTACCTGTAGCGCCGCGAACATATAAAAGGTTTATATCTTTCATATTAAATTCTAATGAAGAAGCCGAAATATTTTTCATTAAAGAATTTCCACCGGATGCATCAAAGACGCTAATATAATATGATCCGGCAATTCCAATATTTAATACAATGAATTGGTCATTAACAAGTATTGAAGATTTAAAATATTTTTTATACGGCGAGGAATATTCTCCGGAATCCATTCTTGTAATTTCTTTATCTTCATGGGACATTTTAAACATTTTACTATTTGAAAGATAGACAACGTCTTTACCTTTTAAAGCTATAGCATCAATTCTCTCTTTTTTTTCCGATTTATATATTGTATAAGGATTACCGTCATCATTAAATATACAAAATCCCTTATTATTGCCAAGAACTATGCTGTCTTTATTCATATCAGCAAAGCTAATATTCTCTTTTATGCTTTCATCACCCTGAAGAATAATCTTTTCCGGATATACTACTTCAATATTATCTCTTAAAGAAATAACTATACTTTTATTAAAAAAGATATGCTCATAGTTTACAGTTGTTTTAGAAAATGCTATAAGAAACATATTCGTAATTTGAGTTATATTATCACTCTTATCATCGCCTTTTTCCGCATCATATTTCCTGAGCATTCTCTCATAAACAGATTTCGGAGAATTTAAACAAGATAGTCCAATAAGTAGAATGATAACAGCTATTAATACTGCTATAGTCTTTTTAATGATTTTCATTGTTATTTTAAATCCATTTTACTTTTCTAAAAGACTTTTAATTTAATATTATAAAAACCCTATCATATTTATACATATTATTCTGGCAATAAATTTATCGGGAAATAAACTTAAGCGGATAATACTGCGCAATGAAAAATTACTTGAAATATCAAATGCAATAAAAAGTATGCATAAATTATATAAAAGGGGATAAAATTTTACAATAATGTCTAAAATAATAAGCATATACGATACAACTCTTCGTGACGGAGCTCAAACAGTCGGAATATCATTTTCCATTCATGATAAAATAAGTATAACTAAGATTCTCAATTCTATTAAAGTGGACTATATTGAAGGCGGCTGGCCCGGCTCAAACCCAAAAGACGACAGCTTTTTTTCGGAAGTAAAGAAAATACCAATAGATCATTCAAAGATAGCCGCATTCGGTTCAACCAGACGAAAGGAGTTCAAGTGCAGTGACGATCCGAATATTCAGGCATTAGTCAATTCAAAAGCCGATGTATTAACAATTGTTGCAAAGACATGGGACTTTCAGGTAACTAAGGCTCTTAATATGGAGCTTAATGAAAATTTAATTCTTATACATGATACCGTAGCATATTTAAAAGATCTCGGCTTTGAAGTTTTTTTAGATGCGGAACATTTTTTTGACGGTAATAAATCTAATGAAGAATATTCAATGAAATGCCTTGAAAAAGCCTGCGATGCCGGTGTTGATATGATAGTGTTATGCGACACAAACGGCGGTACTCTCCCGGCTGAGGTTTATAAAATAACAGCCGCAGTAACATCAAACATTAAAGCGCCTGTAGGCGGACATTTTCATAATGATACGGGCGTTGCTGTTGCTAATTCAATGTATGCAGTTGATGCCGGAGCAGTATCAATTCAAGGAACCATTAATGGTTATGGGGAGAGATGCGGAAACTGCGATCTGACTACATTTATTCCGAACCTTGTGTTAAAGATGGGATATAACTGTTCCTCTAAATCCGTATTAACGCATATTACCGAAGTAAGCAGATCTGTAAGTGAAATTGCAAATCTTACTCCTGTTGAAAGCAGACCGTATGTCGGAGATAATGCCTTTGCTCATAAGGGCGGAATCCATGTATCTGCCATGCAAAAGGATACAAGAACTTACGAGCATATAGACCCTGAACTCATCGGTAATAGAAGAAAGGTAATGATATCCGAACTTTCAGGTAAAAGTAATATAGAATTTAAAGCAAAAGAGCTTGGTATAGATATTGATAATAAAGATATAAATATATCAAAAAAGGTTCTTGCAAAGATAAAAAGTCTTGAAGAAAAGGGATTTCAATTTGATGCGGCTGAAGGTTCATTTGAACTGATTATCAGAGAAGCAACTGGAGAATTTACTCCATTCTTTAAATTTTTGGGGTTTAGACTGATAACAGAGATGGATGAAACAAACAGGCTTGAGTGCGAGGCTACAATAAAAGTTGAAGTTGAGGGGATACTTGAGCATACTGCGGCTAATGGAAACGGACCTGTAGACGCAATAGCTAATGCTTTAAGGAAGTCCTTAACTAAATTCTTTCCTGAAATTGAAAATATGTTCTTAACCGACTATAAAGTGCGTGTTTTAGACGATAATTCGGGAACAGCTTCCAGCGTGCGTGTTCTTATTGACCAAACAGACGGAGTTGACCACTGGGGTACTGTTGGAGTCTCATCAAACATTATTGAAGCATCGTGGATGGCGCTTGTTGACGGTATAGAATATCTTCTTTATAAAAAAGACAAAAATAAATAAAACAGTTGTATATTTTAAAACTATTGATATATAATACCATATTATTAACCTGAGTAATGATTATGAGATTAAAACCTTTGATTACATTGTCCTTTATAATTTTGCTGCAGCCTGTAGTATATACTGCATGGGTCCCGTATGAAAAAGTTATTGCTGTTGTAAACAATAGAGCGATTATGGAGAGCGAAATAGATCAAAAATTTGAAAAACTCAAAGCAACAAAAAAAATACCCGCCTCAAAAATAAATTATGAAAAAAGCCGCATACTTGATCAGATGATAGAAAATGAACTTATATTTGAAACAGCGGAAGAAGAATCTATAGTAGTATCCGACAAAAAGGTTATTCAGCAGCTTGAAGAGGTTCTTGCCAGATTTTTTAGCAGCAAAATTTCAAAAGATACAGACCTGAAAAAAACAGTAGAAAAAGTATCAAAAGAAATGGAAAAGTATCTGGAAAAAAGATTTGAAATTAATTACAAAATTGATCCTGACTTAAAAATGTTCATAGATTATATTGAAAGAAATGAAAAAACGGATTTCTTTTCATTTTTTAATGAAGTAAAACTAAAGATTACACGCGAGCAGATAATTTCTTTAACAATAGGTATGACACCGCCTTCACCCGAAGAAGCAAAAAAATGGTATAATGCAAACAGATCCAAATTAGGATTTGAAGTCTATGTTAAACATATTCTTATTATCCCAAAGAGCGGTTCTCTCTCTGATGAAAGAGAAGCTAATAGTAAAGCTGAAGAGATTAGACAGCAGATAATGTCAAATCCTGCTAACTTTGAATCACTTGCAGTTAAATATTCACAGGACCCCGGTTCTGCTAAAAGCGGCGGAGACCTTGGCTGGCAGATGATTGCCCAATTTGACCCGTATTTTGCCAATAATGTGGCAAGGCTTTCAAGGAAGGGAGAAATATCGCCTGTGTTTAAATCCGGCTTTGGATATCACATTGTAAAATATATGGGGAGAAAGGATATCTCCTATGAAAAAGTAGAAAGGATGATCATGTATATGCTTTATACCGAGAAGGGGCATGAACAATTTAAAAAATGGATACAGCAAAAAAGAGTAGAATCTTCAGTGGTAATTCATATGGAATATGTTAAAGCTTAAACGGTTGGACTAATGACTGATGTAATTATACATATTGAAGGTAATTTAAAAGATGAAGAACTCTGTTTCAATAATCTTTTTGTTCCTGAATTGATTAAGGATAAGATTATAAATAAAAATCCAAATATAAATGTCTATTACTCAATATCTTCAGCCTACAAAGGAAAATTAAGCGGTTTAACAAATACTATAATACGCGAAGATTCGGAAGACGTAACCTTTTGGAAAAAATTTTTTAATAGCAGCAAATCAGATCATGCAATAGTATTAAAGGGAGACGCACCGTTTTTTGACATTGATATTTTAAATGAGATGTTAGAGATACATCTTAAATATCTTGCAGAATTTACATTTTCGGAAAATCTGCCAGAAGGATTTGCATGCGAAATATTCTCGCGTGAATTAGTAAACCAAACTCCCGATACTGACGAGAAGACCCTTCCATTAAGTCAAGTTGTAAAGGCAAATATTAACAAATTTGATGTTGAACTCTTTTACAAAGACCCTGATATTCGCAAGCTGAGAATACCATTTCGCCTTAACAACAGCCGCGACAAAAAAATAATGGAGAATATTTACAGCATAAATAAATCTATTCCGTCTTATACCGATGTGAAGAATATTATAGACTCAAACCCGCATGTCCTCTTCATAGGACCATCATATATAGAGGTCGAATTAACAGGCAGGTGCGAACTCGACTGCCTGTTCTGTTACAGAAATACTCTTGGTCCTGAGCATGGAGATATGGAGTCAAAGACTTGTGCTTCTATATTAGAGAATTTGCGGGGATTCAATTTGCCATATACGCTCTGTTTCAGCGGTTCGGGAGAGCCCATGGAACATCCGGAATTTTACTCATTAATGGAAACGGCATTAAAGGAAAATTTACTTGAACAGTTAATAGTTGAAACAAACGGCATTAAAGCAGATTCAAATTTCAAAAACTTTATATCAAAACCGGAAAATCAAAAAGTAAAAGTAATTATCAATAATAATGCCTTTGAGAAAGAATCATATATAAGATTTCATAAAAAAGACGCTTTTGATTCCGTATTTAATAATATTATATCCCTTGCGGAATTAAACTCTAGTGAGGAGAGGATATATATTCAGATAATGAAGATAAATGAGACCGACGAGTTAAGCAAGGAGAGTGACGTAAAATCATACCTTGATAAATATTACAATTTTTGGGAAAAACAAAAAGTGCCTATTATTCTACAAAAACAAAATATCTACTTTGGAAGAATTACCGACAGAAGATATTCCGACCTTTCGCCTGCAAAGAGAACGCCCTGCTGGCATTTACAAAGAGATATTTATATACTATCCGACGGAACCATAACATTTTGCAAGCAGTATATAGACGGCAAAAATAATTACGGCAATATAAAAAATTCAAACCTTGAAGAAATCTGGAACAGGCAGAAAGATTCATTCTTAAAAGATTACATGGAAGAATTGCCGTCAGATTGCAAAAACTGCGACGAATGGTACACATTTAATTTTTAATCTTAAAACAAAATGAAAACAATAGCCATAATTCAAGCACGAATATCTTCAACAAGACTTAACTCCAAAGCTCTCCTTAATCTTAGCGGTAAACCAATGATCTGTCATGTTATTGAAAGGACTAAGGCTATTAAGGGGATTGAAGCCGTTATGCTTGCAACAGGCAAGGGAGAAAAAAATCATCCCCTATTAGATATAGCGTCTCAATCTAATATTGAATTTTTTGCAGGACCTGAGGATAATGTACTTGAAAGATTCTTTTTAGCTTCAAAAGATAAAAATTGCAGCTATATAATACGCGTAACAGGAGACAATCCCCTAACGGATTTTGAATCTGCATCTATGGCTTTGGAGTATGCCTTAGAGACTAATGCGGATCATGCCGCAACTTTGGGGATACCATTAGGAACAGGCGTTGAGGTTGTTAAAAAATCCGCATTACAAAAAGCATACGAATCTGGACACGAACCTCACCATAAAGAGCATGTTACACCGTATATTAAAGAACACCCCGAACTGTTTAAAATAGTAAAATATCAGTCGCCATTAATAAATCCGTACCCAAATCTAAGACTCACAGTTGATACATTGGAGGATTATAAACTCATGGAGATAATATATAACGAACTGTATCACAGCGCTTTAATAAAACTCAAAGATGTTATAGACTTAATAAAAAGAAAGCCCGAAATTCAGTCCATAAACAGCAATATAAAACAGAGACCAATGACGCATCACGCAAATGAATAAAAAAAGAAATGAATAAAAAAAAAATTATAATAGTAACAGGAACAGGCGGCATACTCGGTACAGGTCATTTCCAAAGAATGACAAATCTTGCTGTTAGCATAAATAAAAAGAAGAATCTGTCCGCATCAATATTTCTTCCATATAATAATTCATATAATAAACATACAGTTACGGAAAAATTTAAAGATATTCTCACAGACAATATCCCCAAAGATACTGATCTTATAATCAGGGATATGCGCGATTCATCTGTTGCAGAAATAGAAAATCTAAAAACGACAGCCACTGTATTGGCAATAGACGATATTGGAGAGGGAAAAGATTCGGCAGATTATAAACTCTATCTGCTCCCGACAACATTAGAATCATCAAATAATATTAAATTAAGTCATGAACTCTTTTTATATGGCTATAATTTTATACAGGCAATCGAGTCATTAAAAGAAAAAATTTCCGTTAATAAAGATATTGATACTGCAATTTATCTCGGCTATGACCCTGACAAGGAACTTGTTTCAAAGATAAAAAACTCCATCAATAAAAATCTATCGGCAATCCTCTTATCAAACGGCGGAGCAACATCTCTAACAGACAGACTAATACCGCATGATATTCAATACGGAGAGGTATTATGCAGAAGCAAAATACTAATAACACATTTCGGTATAACAATGTTTGAAGGACATATATGCGGATGTAAAATTGCAGCTCTGAACCCTTCGGCTTATCACAGCGCTCTTACGGATATTATTTATGATGATTTTAATATTCTCTATATGTCGGATTATACGTCATTTGCGGCAGATGAAATGTTCAATATTATTAATCAAAATTTAAAAATTATTAATGACAAGGTAATAACAATTGATAATATACTTACAAAAATTAATTCAGGTAATGAAAACTTTATAAAATATATAAAAAAAATTTTATCTGTGAGGTAATCTATGGAACTGTATGATGCTATTATGAGTAGAAGATCTGTGCGTAAATTTACGGACTACTATGTTACCGACGAAGAGATAAATAAGATTCTTGAATCCGCTCAGTGGTCTCCGTCGTGGTCAAATACTCAGTGCTGGGAGTTTATTATTGTACGGGATAAGGAACTTATGGTGAAAATCTCTCAAACCTATTCCGAAACAAATCCGGCAAAGAACTGTACCGGATCGGCTTCTGTCTTAATTGCACTCTGCGCCAAAAGTAATCTTCCCGGTTTTAGGGATAATGCCAAATTAACAAAATTCGACTCATGGTTTATGTTTGACCTTGGATTGGCTGTTCAGAATATGCAGCTCACTGCTCATAATCTTGAGCTTGGAAGTGTTGTGGTGGGTTTGTTGGATCATAAAAAATGCGCCGAACTTTTAGAGGTCAAAGCCCCATATGAATTAGTCGGAATTCTCCCTATAGGTAAACCTGTTGAATTTAAAAAGACCGGTCCTAAGAGGAGAGAAATTTCGGAATTTACACATAAGGATAAATTTGATAAAAGATAAAAAAAGTTATTTAAGATATTTTAAACATAAGGTGAGATATGAAAGTTCTAATACCATTAGCAGAAGGATTTGAAGAGACCGAAGCTATTACAGTCATAGATATACTGAGGAGAGCAGGAATTGATACTGTAACTGCAGCTTTAAAGAAAAATCCCGTAACAGGGTCGCATAAAATTTCGGTAGTAGCCGATAAATTATTAGATGAAAATGAAGAGTTTAATGCAATTGTACTGCCCGGCGGAATGCCCGGAAGCAGTAATTTAAGAGATGACAATAGAATTATAAAGATCATAAAAAAAATAAATGCTTCAGGCGGATTAACAGCAGCGCTATGCGCAGCGCCCATAGTACTCTCTAAGGCGGAAGTATTAAAAGGAAAAAAATATATATGTTACCCGGGATTTGAAGATGAAATTGCAGATGGTATTTTCACCGATAAAGATGTTGTTGTTGATGGAAATATTATTACAGGAAAAGGCGCAGGTCATGCGGTTTTATTCGCCTTATCTATTGTAGCCCATCTAAAAGGAGAAGTCGCAGCAAAAAAGGTCAGCAATCAATTAACACTCGATTAATTATAGCAACATAATTTATCTGCGTTAATCTTAAAAAATCTGCGTCATCTGCGTGCCAATTATAAGAATCCACTTAAACATTATATTAGAGAATAATACTAACTCATTTTAGATTATAATGTTGACAGAAAAACGATTATATTTTAGAAAGTTTACTATATATAATTTTAAAACTTATCATAATCTTTATAATAATGAATATAAACTATGAAAATAAATCCATTTAAAGATGCTAATCTAAATGATCTGAAGCAGAATATAAGCGATTTTTTTATAGATCATTTTGAAGATAAAAGGCTCAAACTAAAGACTTTTTGGAAAAAGTTCAAAAATAAGGGAAATGAGCGAATTACAATTATGTTCATACCCCATTCCGAAAAGAAGATAGTAAACTTCCATGTATCCATATTCACAATCACATCAATAGCAGCCTTTATTATTATTACAGTATTAGTGACGTCTATATTAATAATAGACCATTCATCTACAGTAAAAGAGATAACTATTCTAAAAAGAGGGGAATCGGATTCAAAAGAACAGTTAGAAATCTACAAAAAGGAGATTGAAACACTGCAAACAATATTTGAACATGGCTTAAAACCTGTTTTAAAAAATGTATATAATTTATCAACAGGTGAAGACAAAAATACACTCTGGGCAAAAGGCGGAGGTGGAAATCTAAATCCGGATCAGGCAGACAGCGACTCTAATGAACTTAGTGATGATGATTCTGCAGCAAAAGTACACTATATGCAGGAAATTAAGCAGGAACTTGTAATAACTAAAGATGTTATTGGAAATCTAAAAAACTTTCTAAATTACAGAAAAAAGATTATTGAAAATACGCCGTCAATATGGCCGGTAGAGGGCTATATAGTTTCGCAATATGTTGAGAAAAAATCCCCTTATTCACTCAAGAGGGAAAATCATAAGGGGATAGATATAGAGACATTTCCATGTGCAGAGATAAAAGCTACGGCACCCGGAAATGTTAGTGAAATTAAATGGCATCCTATACTTGGACTTACAGTTTCAATCCGCCATAAATATGGTTTTACAACATCCTACAGTCATTGTCAAAGAGTATCGGTGGAAGTTGGACAGAAAATTCTAAAAGGAGAGGTGATAGGTTATACGGGAAAGACCGGCAGCGCTGCCGAATATATGTGCTTTTATCAAATTAAAATCGGCACAGAGTATGTTAATCCCATGCCGTATCTAAACAGGATATCTAAATAAAAAAAGGCTCACCATAAAGTGAGCCTTTTATATTAAAACTTCTTTTGTTAAATTCTTTAACTATTTCTCCATTGAATTATAAACATATTCTGCAAGGTCATACGTTGTAAGATTCTCTATTTCAAGCTCCGTAGCTCCGTCTGAAAGCATTGTTAAACAGAACGGACATACGGTACAGATCTTTTTCGCTTCACTTGCATGAGCGTCCTTTGTTCTAAACTGATTAATCCTTGTACCGTGATGCTCTTCAATAAACATTCTTGCTCCACCGGCGCCGCAGCAAAAACTTGTCCCATGATTTCTGCTCATTTCAACAAATTGAGTTCCGGGAATTGCCTTAATAGCGCTTCGCGGCTCATCATATATCTCGTTGTATCTTCCGAGGAAACATGAATCGTGGTATGTAATCTTTTCATTAAGAGCTTCTTTCAATTTAATCTTTCCGCTCTCAATAATGTCTGCAATAATCTCAGAATGATGAAAGACTTCTATATTATATTCAAGATGATTGCCGTCTGATCCCATTCCGACCTTAGCAAAGGATTTATACTCTTTCTTGAGCATATTATAGCAATGCGGACATGTTGCAATAATCTTTTTAATACCATAGCCCTTAAATGTTTCCAAATTCTGTGTTGCAAGCGAATGGAACAGGTATTCATTTCCGCCTCTCATTGCCGCATCACCGCAGCATGCTTCTTCTGCGCCAAGGATACCTACCTTAATGCCGGCCTTCTTCATTATATTAAGGAAAGAAATTGCAACCTTCTGATTCCTCTTATCATAAGAAGCGGCGCATCCTGCAAAATATACATATTCAACATCAGTATCTTCCGCTAACATCTTTACGCCTAAATCGTCAGGCAGCCATGCTCCCCTTTCTCCGAATGCAAAACCATACGGATTAAAATTGGTTTCCATATTCATAAATGTAGTCTGAAGCTCAGGAGCCATATCTCCTTCCATAAGAACTTTATATCTTCTCATATCAATCATCTTAGGCACATGCTCAATATTTACCGGACATGCTTCCATACATGCCGCACAGTTTGTACATGACCAGAATTCATCCGGCTGAACATATCCCGACCCTTCGGTATTATCGCCGATAAGCGGGGTAGTCTCAAGCGCTGCCTTATCCTCGGCAACCATTAATTTAGGAATACGTTCTTCCATATTAGCTTTAACATCATTAATCATCTTCTTAGGGGAGAGCGGTTTTTCCGTTAAATGAGCAGGACAGTTATCCTGACATCTTCCGCATCTTGTACAGGCATCTCCGTCCATAAGCTGCTTCCATGTAAACTCTTCTACTTTACTTACGCCAAAACTTTCAGCAGCTTCAAATTCTGCAGGATTAATAACAGGCACGGTAAACTTTGTCTTTGAACACTCATTATTAAGGTTGCCGTAATAGATATTTAAAAATGAAATTAAAATATGACCTATTTTGTTTGTAGCAACAAGTCCGATGAAAACAAAAGCCGCAAGCATGTGTACCCACCAGTTAATATAGTGGCATATTCGTAAACAACCTTCGCTAAATACCGAAAACGGCATTGCAAGGGCATAACCAACAGGCGATGCTATCTTTTCAAATTCCGGGAAATCGGTTAATGCAATCCTCATAGATTCATTGAAAAAACCTGTTATAATAATTAATGTAATAAGAACGAGCGCAAAAGTATCGGTCGCTTTCGTATCTAACCTTGTCGGCTTAGTAACATATCTTCTGTATATAGCCATAAGAAGGCCTATTAGAACAACTAATCCAAATACATCGGCAAATAACGACCAGATAATATAAAAATCGCCATATATAAAGTGCACATTAAAAAACAGTCCTGTAAAGTCTTCTTGAACAACAATTATCATTGTAACTATAAAAAGACCAACAAAACCGAAAAATATACCTGCATGCATTAAACCCGGATATTTTTCTTTAAGAACCTTTGCTTGAAAAAAAGCATACTTAATAACAGCCAGTATTCTCTTTTCAGGAAAATCCGTTCTCAGTTCACCTTTACCCTGTCTCCAAATTAATACCTTCTTAATAATAGTATAAAGCAGATAAAAGACAGCGGCAAACATAAAAATGTAAACCCCCCATCGCATAAATCCATGGGGACCACCGACGTTGAAATAAAATTCGCGCGTAACATCATGACTCGTCACACCAAAAGAATCGGCAATACTCATTTCAATACTCCTCCTAAAATATCAATTCTATAAATTTTTATAGTTAATTACTAATAAATAAACACTTCTAAGATTAGAAATTCTGCATGTAAGATTTTTATTTCCGAATCAATAGATATATTTATGTTTTGTTTCTTTATATTTATATTATAAATAAATTGTCAACAAAATTTCATTTTGTATTAATTTATAATATATTCGGCGAATATGTCTAAACCGTAATTTTTGTTATTTGTTATGGTTTACTTTTATTAAAAATAATATATTAAAAATATTACATTGTCTTATAATCCGGTAAAATTAGGATATAATAGTTGACAGTAAAAAATGAGTTTTGTATTAATATACAAAGATAAATTTAAATAAAGGAGAGATTTATTTATGAAAAAAGTTTTGTTATTTATATTGTGTTTGGCGATTTATGGTTTTATCGGATGCGGGGGGGGACGACAGCAGTAGCGGTCCCTCGCTCACAATTGAAGCCAACGGAACAGCAATAAACAGTTTAACGCTCGTATCTTATCAGGAGGTAACTCTCAGAGCTGTTTATAAAGATGAAGACGGAGTTGAGCAGACACCAAGTAGCGTAGCTTGGACACGCAGCCATACAGGGCTCGGCTCTTTCTATACAGCCAATACTGCTACAGCAGTATTTAAAGCGACGAGCGGATCTATTTCAGGCACAAACGTGTTTATACAAGTAGAGTGTGACGGTTTAACAAAGAAAATTCCTGCAAAAGTTGAGTCGATGAGTATTGGGTTCTCATACTCGGGTGGCAATAATGTTGTTAATACAGGGTCAAAGCAAATTACTGCAACAGTTACGCGCAATGGAGTCACTGATACGACTGCCTCAATAACATGGTCAACTTCAAATCCTACCTATCCGGGAAATTTTTTACCGAATCCTTCATCTTCAGGACAGACTGTAACATATACTCCTTTAATTCCAAGCGGAATGACAGGTTCGATTTATGTAGAAGCTACTGCTTACGGAGTATCATTTAATCCTGGTATTTTTAATATCACAAACTAAATATTACTTTGCCGCTGTTGGTTTTATATTAAACGACGAGGCTGTCGGAGAAGTAAATTTTCCGGCAGCCTTTTTTGTTATAAGGGATAACGATTTTTTTAGTATATATAATATTAAATTATAATAATGAATCTATATGTTAATATATTATAAAAGAACAAATCAATAATCTTAAATAAATAATAATAAAAAAAATAAATTTATTCTTGAAATTAATATGAGTTTTTAATATAATCTTGGTATATACTACAATAAAAGGAGTTATATTATGAATAAAGAAAAAGAAGCTCTTGCTGCATCAAAATATGCAAATCTCCTTCCTAACGTATCCGATTATATAGATTTCTATGCAAAAAAAAAGAAAAACGCAATTGCATTGACTGAATTTGATACAGGGGAAAAGGTAAGCTGGGGAAAGTTTAATCAATCGGTTAATGCCTTTTCTGCTAAACTCCTCTCTATAGGATTAAGAAAGGGAGATATTGTTGCGACATCGCTCCCATTTCTCAAAGAACATATCTATTTAATCTACGCATGTTACAGGATAGGACTAATTGTTGCGCCGTTGGATCTCAGGTTAAAAGCCGACGAGATTGTGTACTGCCTTGAAAAAATTAAACCAAAGGCATATTTCTTCTTGGGTAAAACGCCTTTAGCGGATTTTAGACCAATGATTGCCGAGGTTATGAAAAATACAACAGGAATAAAATATTGGGTTCAGTTTCAGAAAGAGGCCGAATTTATTATGGACGGCGCTGTAGGGATTTCGGACTTTGTAAAAGATATAAAAAAGGTATTTATAAAAAGCTTATTCACAGGCAGCGTTAAAAAAGCCAGAAAGATTGTTGATAAGAGGGATCCGTGTCTGATAATATTTACAACAGGATCAACAGGCTCGCCTAAACCCGGGCTAATGTGTCATGAAAATATATCCATTCAAACAATTGGTCTCTGTGTTGGATTTGAACTTACTGAGAATGATAAAATGCTTGTTAATCTCCCTCCGTCTCATGTGGGCGGTCTTACCGAGCAGCTTGCAACTACAATATTCGGCGGAGGCGAATCTGTAGTACTCAATATATTTAATCCAGAAAAAACCCTTCAGGCTATAGAGCAGGAAAAAGTAACCATTATAGGACAGATACCGGCCCTTTTTAATCTTGAATGGCAGCTTCCTAATTATTCAAAATTTAATCTTTCATCTCTGCGTTTTATACTCTATGGCGGACAAGAGGTTCCTGTTGAATTTCTAAAAAAGATGCAGACTATGGCGCCAAAAATCGGAACAGGTCTTGGACTTACAGAGACTGCCGGTTTCTGTACCTATACCGATGTTAATGCAGGTGTTGAGGACATAGCAAAGAGCATAGGTTTTGACATGAAGTTAGCGCCTCTAACCGTAAGAAAACCTATGGAGAGCAACGGCATGGCAGGCGAAGAACTCCCAAACGGAGAAATCGGAGATATATGCTTTTCAGGACCGCAGGTATTTTTAGGCTACTATAATGATCCAGAAAATACTGCAAAGACTATTTCTAAAGACGGGTACTGTTATACGGGTGATATTGGATTTTATGACGAGTATGGCATCCACTTTACAGGAAGAGCAAAGTTTGTCATTAAAACCAAAGGATACCAGGTGTACCCTCAGGATGTTATAAATCATATATCAAAAAAACTCGGAGAGAGGGCATCATCTATTGCATGTATAGGCGTACCCCATTCTATTTACATGGAAGCAATTATGGCATTTGTTGAACCGTCACCGGGCGCCGCAATTACTCCGGAAGAGGTTTTGAATATGTGTAACGACATATCTTCTTATTCAAGACCTTTACATGTAGTAATACTTGATCCCGGCACTATGCCGTTAAACAGGGTTGCAAAAGTAGATTTAATAGAACTCAAAAAAACGGCAACTCAAATACTGGAAGACCTGCGAAAAAGCGGTAAATGGGACAAAGAATAAACAAACAGGAGAACAGATGTTATGATTAATAATATTGGATTGTTTCGCGCAATTATCCGTAACATCAACTCTAAGGCTATGAATAGAGAGATGATAGGATATACTCTGCATAGAGATTATGGACCATTCAGCATGGATGAAATAAATCAATATATTGACGCTACAGAGGACGATCCTTCAAAGTATTCACAATCTACCGTAGCGCCGCCGTTCTTTTTCTCAAGAGAACTCTATCCTCTCTTTCATAATATACTTACACATAAAAAACTTAAAATTAATTTATTAAAAATGATTCATGGGCAGCAGAGCTTAAAGATATATGAACCTCTGCGCCCTGATCAAACATTCAGTATTACCGTGTCAATAGCAGATATAGCAGATACTCCGGCAGGGGAACTCCTTATAATAAAGATTGAAGGCACTTCAAAGGGTAAGCTTATTCTTGAATCCGATACGGGTTTTTTAGTAAGAGATACGGAAAAAAAGAAGGAGAGAAGTTTAAAAAAGGAGGCATCCCCATCCCCTGAAAAATCCGATAAAAATGAAGTAAAATTTTTCATTAAGACCAAACAGGGGCAGGAAAAGAAATATGCTAATGTATCTAAGGATCACAATCCTATACATACAAACTATCTCTTTGCCAGAGCTGCAGGTTTTCCCGGGCGCATACTCCATGGAGTATGTGTTATGGCTATGTGTTCAAATTCCCTTGTTGATGAAGTTGCAGGCAGGAATACGTCAAGGATGCGTGAGATTTCAGGGCGCTTTTCATTTCCTGTTATTCCGGGAGATACGTTAACGCTCATAGGCAACAGGGCAAAAAAAGGTAATCTCAACGAAGTTCACTTTAATTTATACTCAAGCAAGAATAAGATTGTAATAAATAATGGTTTTTTTTCGTATAGTTGATTTGGTTGTGGAGTTAGAAGTGTTTGTCTTCTAACTCCACACTCATAACTAATTAAAATGCCCGCACGGCACGAACTGAAAGTACACCGCTCTTGAGTGTGCCGCCATCATAGAGTTGCTCATAGTTGCTGAAAGTTATCGCCCACGCGTACACATAACCACCATCAGAACCAATTTGCCAATGATTATCGGGACCAGAACCGCGCGCCCGCGTCGAAGACCAGTACCAATTATTACCAAAATCGCCTATCCCCTTACTCGTTAAGTTTCGACGTATTAATCTCAACTCACTAATGTCCGGCAAAAACCAGTCGTTAAAACCGCCGAATTTTAAGTTTGCGCACAGTTGAGCAGCGCGTCCTTTTTCTCCTAATTGATTCAACTTCTTAACAAGTATTTCCGTATTACTTTTGCCTGACCCTATAGTTTCTACTGCTATTCCTTCTATATCGTCATAATATAGCACTTCTTCTTTTTCTGTTACTCCTTTTTTAATCTTAAATGCTCCCCACCTTGCTGTAAACTCCGTACTTGCAGGCGCAACCTCCAAATACCGCCAGCCTTCTGAATAACTTCCCTTATCATAGAACACTACGCCTCCGCCGGGACCGGTGTCTCCTATCTTATAAGTTTTGCCGGTTTCCTTCTTTGTAGTATCTTCCTTTACGGTTTCACTCTTTGCTGTTTCCTGTTTTGTCTCTTTATTTTCGGGTTTTTTCTTTAGCGCATCTTTCGCCTTTTTAAAAGGATTGGAATTTGCCGGAGTTTGTACCAACAGCGAAGTGCAAACTATTGAGCATAAACCGATTAACAACATTGTTTTTACTTTCATAACGTTTCTCCTTTAAATAGAATATTATTCTCCATAAAATCTGCGAGTTTGTAAAACTTGTTTATTAGCGTCAGGTTTTTAGTGATTTACCCCCTTTGTTTGAAAAGTTTGAAGTGATGCCGGAAAATTGCAGGGAACTGCCGTCCCATACGAACGAGCTGTACCGCAGAAACGAGGCTTTGAGCAGCCATGCCGCCGCGGTTATTTGAGCGGATTAAATATTTTGCAGTATTAGTTAAATAATTAAGTAAAAGTATTGACTTACAGAAAGAGGTTACAGAATTGATTGATTGATTGATTGATTGATTGATTGATTGATTGATTGATTGATTGATTGATTGATTGATTGATTGATTGATTGATTG
>WRGT01000049.1 GCA_009787025.1 Spirochaetota bacterium | reverse complement strand
GTGCCATAATCTGTTCTCTCTAAATATGCTCTGCTTTTTATGCAAATTATTTTTCAATCCTGACAAATTTTATTTTTTCAACAGTCTCAAGTATTTTTACCTTTGCATTTAGTAAACTCAACTGCGGGATAATATATTTTGTGTATTATCCCGCAGTTAATAAAAAATATGTCTATTCTGCACAAACATCTGCTTAATATAAATTTTTTTAGTTTGCCGGCGACAGAATGTCGCCCCTACGATTTCCCATTAACAATTAACCACTAACCACTAACCACTAATCATTAACCTTTACCCCAAAATAATATTTGACATTATGTCATGTATTTTTATAGACATGCAACATCATTTTTTATATAACGACTAATACTAAAAAGATACCTTTATAAATTACTAAAAGTTTTTTAAATAGAACGGAGCTATTCTATGATTAATGTAAATAATCTCACAAGATTATATGGAGAATTTAAAGCTGTTGACGATATATCCTTTGTCGTCAATGAGGGTGAAATTACAGGGCTGCTTGGACCAAACGGCGCAGGTAAAACTACAACGCTTAGAATGTTAAGCTGTTATTTACAGCCAAATAGCGGTTCAATCGTTGTTGACGGTAAAAATACAATGAATGAGCCGCTTGAAATAAAAAAGATGATAGGCTATCTGCCCGAATCTGCTCCCCTTTATGGCGATATGTTAGTGTTTGATTACCTTATGTTTGTCTCCGAAATAAGGGGCATTGAGGGAACAGAGAGTATAAAAAAAGTAGCCGAGATGTGCAGGATTAAAGATGTAATGCACAAGAGCATCAATGAACTTTCAAAGGGATATAGACAGAGAGTTGGGCTTGCACATGCAATGATACATGATCCTAAAATTCTCATTTTAGATGAACCTACATCGGGGCTTGATCCTATTGAAATTGTAGAGATAAGGGAACTGATTAAGGAACTCGGCAAGAGAAAAACGGTTATACTTTCGACGCATATACTCTCCGAGGTTGAGGCTGCATGCGACAGGGTTATAATCATAAACAAGGGCCGCATTGTAGCTGATGATAAGACGGGATTACTGGGAACGTCAGGCGCAGATAACAGGATTATCATTAAGATCTCCGGAACCGATTATGATTCGTTAAAATCCGGGTTAATGAATATATCGGGCGTGAAAAAGATTAATCATATTGACGATAAGGAGTTAATTGCTGCCGAAGTATTTTATGACAAAAATCTGGATCTAAGACCTGAAATATTCAAGCTCGCCGGTTCAAAGGGATGGATAATGTATGAAATGAAACAGGAACAGACAAGCCTTGAAAATATATTCAGAGAACTTACAGAGAGGGTATAAAATGGAAAAGTTCAACAAAAAATTTAATGAAACAATAGCAGTAATGAAAAAAGACCTGAATGATTATTTTAACAGCCCAATAGCATATATTGTAATAACTATATTTTTGGTTTTTGTCGGATTTTTTTTCTTTAAAGACTTTTTCTTTTTTAATCAGGCTGAGATGAGAAGTCTTTTTCAGCTAATGCCTCTCATGCTGACCTTTGTTATACCTGCAGTAACCATGAGGCTTTTTGCAGAAGAGCGCCATACAGGATCTTTTGAGATTTTAATGACGCTTCCTGTTTCTTCTATGGATATTGTAATTGGAAAATTTCTTGCAGGGACAATTTTTGCAGTTATTATGATATCTCCCACATTGCTGTATTTAATAACGATAATTTTTTTAGGCTCGCCGGATTACGGTTCGATTTTCGGAGGATATATAGGCGTAGTACTCCTTTCTGCATCATACACGTCAATAGGGCTTATTGCATCGTCACTTACCCGCAATCAGATAGTCGCATTTATATCATCATGGGCAGCCTGCTTTTTGTTATGGATGATTGATAAGCTGTCATTATTTATACCGGCAAAGCTCGGATTCTTAACGTATCTTGGATCGGATTATCATTTCCAGAATATAGCAAAGGGTGTGATAGATTCCAGAGATTTGATATATTTTATCTCACTATGCGTTTTATCTCTAATGTTTACAATTAAAGCGGTTGAGGAAAGGAGGTAAACGATGAAAGACAGGATAATAAAATTAAGAGATAATATAAGAACCGCGCTTAATATGGATAGTAAAAATTTTCAGCTTCTGCTGAATGTTATATTAATAGTTGTGATTAATCTTGCAGCAGCAGCATTCAGCGTAAAGATAGATATGACTTCAAGCAATACATATTCTTTAACAAAACACAGCAGAGAGATTGTGTCTAACCTGAATGAAAAATTGAAGATAAAAGTATTTTTTTCAAAAGACCTCGCCGGAGATCAGGCAATAATATTCAGATATCTAAAAGATATACTTGATGAGTACAATTTTTATGGAAACAGAAATTTTTCCTATGAGATAATCAATAATGAAGAACTGGAATCTCAAGCCAGAGATTACGGGCTGGAGATGATACAGGTTCGAGAGATAGAAAATGATCAGGTAAAGATTCGCAATGTATATATGGGTGTTGTAATCCAACACGGCGATCTTATTGAGAAAATAGATGCCGTAACGTCAACTACTGGACTTGAGTTTAATATTACTTCACGTATTGAGAAGATGGCAGGCAGAATCGATAAGATACTCAAACTTAAAGAACCTGTTATGCTGACACTCTACCAGAGTGAAACGTTTAAAAAACTTCCGATTGACGGCGTGAAGGACATTGAGAAATTGCTGCAAGATGCCGTAGCTAAAGCCAATTTATATAATTATAACAAAATCCAATTTCGGGTAATAGACCCGTCAAAGGATAAACTCTCAGGTCTTGACGCGCAGTATGGTATTGTTAAAATGAAATCAGGCGATGATTTTTTCGGATTGGTAATGGAGAGCGGCGATAAATTTGTAAACTTGGATCTTAATGTAGGACGGACTATTTTCGGCAGCTATATTATAACCGGTATGCAAAACATCTATGATAGAATAAATAACGGTGTAGGAGTACTTTTAAGTAATAATTTAAAGATAGGTTATTTAAGGGGGCATGGAGGAATTCCTGAAATATTAGATAGAAGAAATAGAGAGGGAGCCGGATTTTTTGCGGATATATTGTCGGATATGTATCAACTCAGTGAAGTAGATCTGCAAAATGAAGATATTCCGTCCGATATGAATCTCCTTATAATTAATGGTCCCGGCGAGCTTGGTAAAGCTTTCTCTGACGTTGAAAAATATAAGATAGACCGGTTCCTCATGGAGGGGAACTCGGTTCTTTTCTTTGTAAATTCATTTATAGAATCAAATATGGGCGGATCACAGTTTATGGGGAATCAACCACTTATCTTCCCTGTAAGTTCGGGACTTGAAGATATGATGGCGCATTATGGTATTAAGATTAATAAGAATATCGTTCTTGATAAAAATTGTATAAAGTTAGAGCAAGGACAGGATTATCCTCTTATGCCTTTAATACAAAGGTCTGAACTTAACAGAAAAAATATAATTACAAAGTATATTAATAGCGTATTTTTTGTAAAAGTATCATCTTTGGAATTGAATGAAAATCTTAATGACAAAGAGATTGAGTCATCAATTCTTATTTCAACATCGCCTCAAAGCTGGCTCATGGAGGGGAATATGAATTTTCATCCGATGTTCATGACACCGCCGTCGGATAAGAGTCAAATGAAAAGCTATCCCATCGCCGCGTTGATTTCAGGCAGATTTGATAGTTTTTTTAAGGATAAAGATATTCCAAATGAAATTGCAGCATCCGATAGTAAAAATACCTTTAGTAAAGTCAATAAAATAGAATCAACAATAACATCTAAAAAATCTAAGTTGATAGTCGTAGGTTCATCGGATATTACTATGAATGGGTTTATTGATATTGCAAGAAGAGTATTATCAGGAGGAAATCAAAGCGAGACGTTTTCAAATGATATATTGATACACTCCATGGTAGATTACTTGTCCGGGAATACCTATGTTCCTGAAATGAAGAGTAAAAGTCTTAATTATAATCCTTTAATTAAGACAGATGACAGAACCCGTTTTTTTATTAAAATAATAAATATGGTACTTATCCCGTTTTTTGTTGTCTTAACAGGATTGATTTTATGGAGGCGTAGAATTACACGCAAAAGATCAATACAATTAGATTTTTCGGCAGGAGGCAGTGATGAAAAATAGCAGGACAATAATAACTATCAGCGTAATTGTACTTTTATCCATAGCTGTTATATTAAAAAATCGCGGCTGTGGAACAGGAGTCCCCGGACTCAAGACTTGGAGTAAACCTGCTGACGAGATAGAAATAAACGGCAGAGATATAGCATTAAAATTTATCAAAAAAGATAATCGATGGTATATAAACGAACAGGAATACCCGGGCGATAGAGATCTTATTGAAAATTTTGAACAAAAGGTAAGAGATTTGAAATTGCTCGATTTGGTATCTGAAAAAGATTTTTATGATAAATACGACCTTACGGATGAAAATGGTGTCACTGTAGTAGTAAAAGATGGGGAGAAGCTGTTAAGAAAACTTGTAATAGGTAAATCCGGTTCTACCAATAATCATTCTTTTGTAAGGATAGATGATAAGAAAGAGATATATTTAGCATCAGGAATAACAAAGAGTGATTTTACACGATCGGTTTCGGATCTGAGGGATAAAAGAATTTTTGATATTAAAAGTTCGGATATAAAATCATTCGGTATAAGTTACGGCGGAAAGAATTTTGTATTTCATCGTAGGGGCGGTATCCTGCCGCCCGCTGACTCCGGTAAAGGCGACACCCTGCCTCCCGACAATCCCGTTAATGGAAACAACCCGCCGCCCGATGATTCTCCAAAATGGATATGTAAAGGATATGAAAATATTACATTAAAGGATTCATCAATCGATTCAATATTAAATATTTTTTCTCCCTTAAAAGCCGCCGAATTCCCTGAAAAAATACTAAAGGAGAATCTAAGAGATAAATTATGTGTTGTAAATATTGAGAGCGATGATAGAAAGATTGAATTATTGATCTATGATAAAAAGGATCAGGGGATGAATTTAGCGACTTCGCCTGAAAGTAAATATGTCTTTACGCTTGGCGATTGGCAGATAAATAAACTTTTTATTAAAGATTTAAACGGATTATCTATAAAAAAGTAGATTATGAGAGGTTATATCATGTCAGAAGAGAATAATGAAGTAACAAGTCAATTAATTGTTGCTGACGATTTCAGACCGGAAAATATTACTATAATTCCAATTTCTCAACGTCCTATATTTCCGGGGATGATGATACCGCTTATTATTTCCGGTGATATGATGATTGAAAGCGCTCAAGAGATAATAGATTCCCCGACTAAGATCGGCGGTGTTGTACTAATAAAGAATCACCATGAAGGGATTCCAAAATCCGAATATCTATATACTGTCGGGACTGCTGTTAAGATTATTAAAATTACACCTGTTGACGAAAAGACTATGCAGGTTATGCTTACTGCTATTGGAAGATTTACTTTAAAGAGCGTAATTCAAGATGAGCCTGTTATCAGATGGAATGTTGAAAATTATTATGAAGATGAGTTTAAAAAAACAGATGAAATGAAAGCCTATTCAATGGCTATTATAAGTTCCGTAAAGGAATTATTAAAAACTAATTCTCTTTTTCAGGAGGAGCTGAAACTCTTCCTCAACAGATTTAGTATAGAAGATCCGGGTAAACTTTCGGATTTTGTCGCCTCAATGACTCAAGCCGACTCAGGCGAAGTTCAGGATATACTCGAAACATTTGATGTGAGACAGAGGGTTAAGAAGGTTTTAATACTATTAAAGAAAGATATAGAACTTAATAAGTTGCAGAAAAAGATTACTCACCAGATTGAGGAGAAGATATCAAAGCAGCAGAAGGAATTCTTTTTAAAAGAACAGTTAAAAGAGATAAAGAAAGAGCTGGGACTTGAAAAGGATGAAAAATCCACTGAGATAGATAAATTTCAAGAGAAAATCGCAAAGCTTAAACTTACACAAGAGGCTGAGCAGAGGATAGATGAAGAGCTGAATAAACTGCGCCTCCTTGAACCTCATTCGGCAGAGTATGGAGTCAGCAGAAATTATCTTGACTGGCTGACATCATTACCCTGGGGCATAAATTCAAAGGATAATTACGATATTGCTAAAGCCAGAAATATATTGAACAGAGATCATTATGGATTGGATGATATAAAGGATAGAATACTTGAATTTATAGCGACCGGTAAAATGAAGGGTAATATCTCAGGCTCAATAATCTGCTTTATAGGACCTCCGGGTGTAGGTAAAACATCTATAGGTAAATCTGTTGCAGAGGCTCTTCACAGAAAGTTTTTCAGATTTTCTCTTGGAGGGATGAGGGACGAAGCGGAGATAAAGGGTCACAGGAGAACCTATATAGGAGCAATGCCCGGTAAGATTATACAGAGTTTAAAGACAGTAGAAGTATCAAATCCTGTTATTATGCTTGATGAGATCGATAAAATAGGCGCAAGTTTTCAAGGCGATCCTGCCTCTGCATTGCTTGAGGTTCTTGACAGCGAGCAAAATTCCAATTTTCTTGATCATTACCTTGATGTCCGCTTTGATCTGTCAAACATATTGTTTATAGCTACTGCAAATACAATTGATACCATACCGGCTCCTCTTTTTGACAGAATGGAGATTATGAATCTTTCAGGTTATGTTCTTGAAGAAAAATTACAGATAGCTAAAAAATATCTTATTAATAAACAACTGTCCGAGCATGGACTTAAAAAGGATATGGTTAAGATAGAGAATGACGCTCTTAAAAAGATGATAGACGGATATGCAAGAGAGGCTGGAGTGAGATCTCTTGAAAACAATATTAGAAAAATAATGAGAAAATCAGCTAAAAAATTTGCAGAGGGAAATGAGGAGTCCATAACCGTGACGGCATCTAACCTTGAGGAGTTTCTGGGCAAGCCGAGATTTACCGATGAATCGCTCTATGATCAGAGAATAGCAGGCGTTGTAATGGGTCTTGCATGGACAAGTATGGGGGGAACCACACTATATATTGAATCTACTGCAATTTATACCAAGACGAGAGGTTTTAAACAGACCGGACAACTCAAGGATGTAATGAGAGAATCTTCGGAGATAGCATATACTTATATTCAATCAAGAGCTAAAGATTATGGCATTGACGAAGGTTTTTTTGCAGATCATTTTATTCATCTTCATGTACCTGCAGGCGCTACGCCTAAGGATGGTCCGTCGGCTGGGATAACAATGGCTACGTCACTTTATTCTTTGGCAAAGAATAAACCTGTTAAAAAAAATATAGCCATGACAGGGGAACTTACCGTAACAGGCAAGGTGCTTCCAATAGGGGGAGTAAAAGAAAAGACCATTGCAGCTAAAAAAGCAAAAGTGAAGACTATAATATATCCGTACGAAAATAAGAAAGATTTTGATGAACTCCCTGAATACATAAAGAAGGGGATTGATGCGCACTTTGTTAATTACTTTGACGAGGTGCTGGGGATAGTGTATTGATTTTTTGCCGCTTACAGCGACACATAGTGAATCAATGAAATAGTTTTATGTCGTCAAACAAGGGGTAATGAGTTGTTATAAATATAAATTTTTTTCTTGACAATATTCTTGTCTATTATATTTAAGCAACAGTTATTAAAATCAAATCGCCCAGATGGTGGAATTGGTAGACACGCATGGTTGAGGGCCATGTGGGATTATCCTGTGTGGGTTCAAGTCCCGCTCTGGGCAGACAAAATGTAGGCAAATGTAGTAGTAGGGGCACAAAATTTTGTGCCCCTACTACTACATTTGCCTACACAACATTTTATACCCCTAAATCCAACTACTGCTTGTTTTGATTAAATTCTCAGCGATCCTGTCTGCCAATGCCATAACAGTCAAATATGGATTAACATGCGAACTCTGCGGAAACAGTGATGCATCTGCAACATATAGCCAAGGATAACCATGTACCTTCCCGTATGAATCGGTAATAGAATCATTAATAGAATATCCCATACGGCATCCGCCTTGAGGGTGTGCTGATGCAATCGGTACCTTTATTGATAAATAGTTTGAAGGCTTAATAAATTCTTCAAGTTTATCATCAGGGACATCCTCTTGTGAAAAAATAGGTTTATCTGCGCAGGGCATTAATGCCTTTTCACATCCAGCCGCAAACATTATTCTTGCTGCCTGCGCTTGAGCGTGGCAGAGTGATTCAATAGATTCAGGTGACAATTCATATTTAATATGAGGATTATTTTGTTTGTCAAGCACTACCATGTTTTCGCGTTTAGCCTTATCATGGTTTAGTATAATCATACACATAAATTGATTATACTTTTTCATAGTATCTCTTAAGTCTGTTCCCCATAGACCAAGATGTTTTGTGCTGACAAAGGGATAATAGAACGCAGTTTCAATAAAGTGGTCATGGGTTTCGCTGAATCTTGCCGTATAGTATGTTTTTGGGAATCCGCGAAATCCGTTAACAGGTTTTGGATATATTCCATATACGGTCAAAGCCGGATGGAGCGTAATATATCGTCCAAGAGCCGGGAATTTATTATTGAAACCGGATCTCATTAAGATTGCCGGAGAGCCGGGTGAGCCTGCAGCCAAGACTATTCTCTTTGCCTTAATTTCAACATCGCCCGGTGGTAATTTACCGGGTTTGGTATCAGGAGGAGTCTTCTTTATTGTTCCATAAACCGTAGAATCGCTTACTCTATTTACTGTAAAGTTTGGAATAAGTTCAATCCCGGCTTTTATGGCTTTAGGAAGCTGTACTTCTAATATCCCCTGTTTACCGCCGGTTGCGCATCCGATGTTGCAAAATCCTTCCTGCTTGCAATTTTTTAGATTGAGATGGATTTTTTCAACTTCCCAGCCGAGTTTATCACATCCTTTCTTAAAAAGTTTATTATTATCATTGATCATATCTGATTTGGGTTCAATGACATTAAGTTCCTTCCATAGTTTGGTAAATCTTGGTCTTAAGTCTTCAGGAGTTAAATCAGGAACATTCCATTCCCGTATAATATTATCATTTGCCTTAAACGTAACCCCTGTGTACATAAGAGTACTGCCGCCGACTGCCTCTCCTGCTGCAATAGTAATAGAGCCGTTTACAGTAGGCCATGCACCGTTGTTTCTTAGCAGACTTAACATTTCAACTTCTCTCTGCGTAAAATACTCATGGGGATAATAAGGACCTGTTTCAAGTATTGCAATCTTAGCCCCTTTCTTTGCAAGAGGGATCAGCCTGTCTGCCATTGTTCCTCCGCCTGCGCCTGATCCGACTATTACTACATCATATTCAAGTCTCATTCTGCAATCTCCACTTTATTTTGAGCTAACCCTCTTAGTATCGTGTCATGGTATGGCTGCTTATATCTAATAGGACCGTCATATTTAATAATCTTCCATGCATCCTCTCGGGTATAATAACCTAAGCATATATAACTCTTTAATCCGAAAAAACCAAGTCTAAGAGCGCTTATGGGATTTTTTTCCATCCATGATAACAGGCGGTCTTTATTTTTATCGCTTGCTTTAGAAAAAATTTTTCCACCAAAGAAAATCCCCAATGGTTCCATGACAGTGAACAGTAAAAGTAGTTTCTTTTTTAGAGCAGGTTCAAGTTTATCTATGGACAGGTCAACCATCGCTGCTGTCGTTAATGTACCTCCTCCTATACTATCTTTGTCTGAGGGTATTATTCTATTTGCAGCAGCAAGAAAGACTTTTAATTTTGTCCCCCTTAGATGTTTAAGTTTATATACATCTGCCATGATTTTTACCTGACCTTGCGGATTCGATTTTAGAATTATATGGAATTATATGGAAATATATTTTAGCAGGATCGTCAAGCCATTTTTACAAAAAAACATGTTCAAAATTTAAGAAAATAATCAGTATGGACGGCAATTTTTGCTATGAAGGTGTAATAGAGGTCAATTACAATATCACTGTTGTACATGTTGATTTATTAGGCACTATCATTTAATTATCTAACAGATCAAAATTTGTTAATTGACAAAAACTGTGTATAAATTATCGATTACAATTGATTGATATATATGGAAAGGTGTCCGAGAGGCCTAAGGAGCACGGTTGGAAGCCGTGTGTTGCGCAAGTAACCGAGGGTTCGAATCCCTCCCTTTCCGATAAAATAACTTTGGAATATCAAATAAGTATGTCATATCAGGTAATAGCCAGAAAATGGAGACCTCAGACCTTTAGTGATGTTGTCTTTCAGGATCATGTCTCTAAAACAATACAAAACAGTATAAGCCATGACAGAATCTCTCATGCCTATCTGTTTTCAGGACCAAGAGGCGTTGGTAAAACAACAATGGCAAGAATTTTTGCAAAGGCTCTTAACTGTATTCATGGACCAACCCCAACTCCATGCGGAGAGTGTGAAAACTGTATTGAAATAAAGAGCGGTATATCCTTTGACGTAATAGAGATTGACGGCGCTTCCAATAATGGCATTGAGAATATTCGGGAACTTAGGGAAAATGTTAATTTTGCGCCTGTAAAATCAAAATATAAAGTCTATATAATCGACGAAGTTCACATGGTTACTCATCAAGCCTTTAATGCTCTTTTAAAGACATTGGAGGAGCCTCCGCCCCATGTAGTGTTCGTTTTTGCTACTACAGAGATGCATAAAATACCTGAAACAATTCTTTCCCGCTGTCAAAAATATTTTTTTAAAAAAATACCTGTTGAAAAGGTGGTTGAACATCTGCATAGTATTGTAAGTAAAGAGGGGTATAAAATATCTGAAAATGCCCTTTTTCCTATAGCACGCGTATCAGATGGTTCCATGAGGGATGCACAGTCCCTTCTTGAACAGGTCATAGCTTTTTCAGGCATATCCAGCGGCGCAGATGTCGAAATATCAGAAGAGGATGCTCTGGCAATAATGGGGATAGTGCCGACTGAAAGCTATATTAGATTGATGAATTTAATTGCGGAAGCGGACAATAGCGGGTTAATGTCTGAGGTTGAAAAAATTACATCAATGGGTATAGATATAAACCGTTATTCATCGGGACTTATTGATATTATAAGATCGCTTCGCTTAATTAATGGCGGAGTCGATATTCAGGCAATATTAGGTCTCTCTAATGAAGAGATAAAGGGATTAAAAAATACGTCTGATAGATTCAATGATGAAGAGTTGAGCAGATTCTTTGTCTATGTTACTGATTTAGTCAAAAATCTCAGATTTTCAGGGAGTGAAAGGGTATATTTAGAGATGACACTCCTTGATATGGTGTCGTTAAGAAAGGCTCCAACAATTGCAGAGATAATAAAATACCTTGAAAACGGTTCGGAGAATGATACAATATCTGAGAATAATGCTATAATTAAGAATAATGCTATATCTGAATATAAAACCGAATCTGAAGATAAAATTGAGGTTAAACCTGATACGGTTAAAAGTGTTGAAAAAGATAACAATAGACTTGATAATACAGGAGAGAATGATAAATTGATACCGCCTGTAGTTGAAATGAATTTAAAGCATGAAAAAGAGGATTATAACGTTGAGAATCAAGCTGTAACTAAGCTTCAAAGCGCATTCTATGGGAAAATAATAAAAAAAGGAGAATAAATATGTTAAAGGGACTTGGTGATATAGGTCAATTGATGAAGATGCAGAGAGAGATGAAAAATGTCCAAAAAAAGATACAAAAGACAAAAATTGACGGTATGAGTTCTGATGGCAGCGTCAAAGCTGTAGTAACCGGTGAATTTAGTCTTGTAGATATAACTATTGATGAAAGCTTGATTAAATCCGGAGAAGTAAAGAAGGTTGAAAAGATGGTTTATTCAGCCGTAAACGATGCAGTGGATAAGGCGAGAAAATTTGCTGCAGAGGAGATGAAAAAGATTGCCGGCGGTATGGACCTTGGCGGATTATTCGGTTAGTAGGGGCTGCATTCTGCTGCCCGATGCTGCTGCATGCTGCCGCCCGAATATGTTTTACGAAATTATTTGATTAAGAGAGTATATTGGTGACAGTTCCATCAGCATATATTGAAAGAGTTGCGAAGGAGTTTTCTAAACTGCCGGGCATAGGGAACAAAAGCGCTTCAAGAATTGCTTTTTATCTCCTTAAAATGGAAAAAAAAGAGGTAGAGAACCTTGCAACATCAATGATTGATCTAAAGAATAATATAAAGACATGTATTAAATGCGGAGGAATCTCTGATTTAGATATATGCTCAATATGTTCTGATATGGGGAGAGATCACAGGACTCTGTGTGTTGTAGAGAGCGCCAGAGATGTTCTTAATATTGAGGCAACCGGTGAATTTAAAGGGAATTATCATGTATTGTCCGGTCTTATTTCACCTCTTGACGGCATAGGACCTGATGATCTTAATATAAACAGCTTGGTTAACAAGTGCGGAACCGACGGGCTTGATGAAGTAATTATGGCATTAAGTCCTACAATTGAAGGGGATGCAACAACTCTATATATTGCATCTCTCATATCTTCATTTGGAATTAATGTTACCAGAATAGCCCATGGACTGCCTGTCGGCTCTGATCTTGAATATGTGGACTCTGCTACTATTGCAAAATCAATAGAGGGCAGGGTGAAAATTTGATTATTTTTTGCTGTTTTCTCTCTTTTTTTTACCCTCAATATGAATGATTATTGGTATTCCTTCAAGTTGAAATGCTTTTTGCAGTTCTTTTTCAAAGTATCTGATAATATCTTTTTTAAAAAAATCTCCATTATTGACAAAAAACTTAAATTGGGGGGGAGTTGTATCGAGTTGAACAGCATAATAAACTTTTATTTTTTCTCCGAGTTGGGGGATTCTACTCAAATTTTTTATTCCAGCCATTACTTTATTAAGGGTAGAGGTATCAATCCGCCTGTTAGCGTTATCTTTTAGTGTAATAGCAGTTTCTATAAGCTTATTAATTCGTTTTTTTTCTATTGCAGAGATCGAAATAATAGGAAAATCTTCGGCTCTATAGAACTGAAAGATCAGTTTTTCCTTGAATTGAGCAAAGGTTTTGTCATTTTTTTTGACTGCATCCCATTTATTCATAGCTATTATAATAGGTTTTTTTGCCTTTAATATCTCATCTGATATCTTTTTATCGTTATCTGTCAGACCCATAGTAGCATCAATCAGATGAATAACCACATCGGATCTCTTTATTGACTCTACAGTACGTGTAAAGGAGTAATATTCTATATTTTCATTGATTTTGCTCTTCTTTCTAATACCTGCTGTATCAATTATCTGTATGTTTTTACCATGATAAGTGAAAAAATCATCTACCGAATCTCTTGTAGTGCCCGGAATATCCGAAACAACAGAGCGTTCATATCCCATAAATGCGTTTAACAGGGTTGATTTACCGGAATTTGGTCTTCCGACTATGGCAATTTTCAGATCAATCCCTTTTATTGTATTCTTTTTTGATGAAAGAAGCTTAATTATGCTGTCTAATAGAAGATTTATATTGAATCTTCTTACTGCTGAAACAGGTATAATCTCTTTTATACCCATTTCATAGAAGTTTGCCATTACTTCAAGTTGATCTCCGCTGTCCATTTTATTTGCTGCAATAATGGTAGGTTTGTCCATTTTTCGTACAATATTAGCTAAATCATAGTCAAATGGCGCCGGAGCCGGATATTCCATTATAAATATAATCACATCTGTTTTTTTTAAATGATTTTTTGCATTTTCAATAATGGTTTCCGACAATTCGGATGCTGATGTAAGGTCAAGTCCCGGTGTATCGCAAAGTGTGAAGCTAAAACCATTGTGAACTATATTGTTTGATATTACATCTCTGGTTAAGCCCGGGAAAGAATCTACAATAGACTTTTTGTCTTTAATCAAAGCATTGAATAACGTTGATTTACCAACATTTTGTCTTCCAACAATTGATACAATAGGCAGTTTTGTAGACATTAACAGCTCTCCATGTCGGATTAATTTATTTTTACTTTGCTTTTTTTTAGAAAATCATATATAGTTAAGTCAAGATATTAATAAATTAATTTTTTTTTGAAAATAATTTAAGCTCAAAATTTGTTGTACCGATATTTTTAAAGAGAATATTGATGCAGTTAAAAAATTTTTTTATTTTTTACTTGCATTAATTATAGTAATATGGAACATTAAGTAAGTTTTGAATTAAAAAAAATTTTGAGGTGTGTTTTTATGGCAAGTTCTAAACAGTTGGAGAACTCAATTAAGAGGAAAACAGAGAGTATTGCTAAGTTGCAGAAAGAAATTAAGACACAAACTGCAGCAGTTGCTAAACTCAAGAGTGAATTAGTCGTTGAAAAGAAAAAAGAAGCTGAAGCAAAAGCTGCTAAAGCTAAAGCAAAACCAAAAGCTAAACCAAAAGCTAAAGGTAAGAAGTAATTTTATTTAATACTTATCATTAAAAGAGGGTTAATCCCTCTTTTTTTTTTTGAAGTTTGAATTTATTATTGAAATAATAGATATAATCCGATATTTTAAGTATTATTTTATATCTTCATATTGAATATCGAGGTAAGTTGTTGAGAATTGAACAAAGAAAAAATAGAGAATTTAATAATTTTGAAACTGTTGAAGACGTGATTAATCTGCTTAAGGAACAATTTTCTACTCGTAAACTGTATATAAAATATGATGCTGAGAAGCAAGAAGCTAATATAAATGAGTATAATAATGAAGACAAGACCTTGATGATAGTGACAGATCCAAACTTCAAAACAGATAAAAACCTTATAATATATGGATTATCAGATAAATATATAGAAATTGACCTTGAAGTTGTTGAAGAGTTTGGACCCGGATATTTTAAATGTAAGATTAAAGGCGCCAGAAGAGCTGTAGAGGGGAGAAATGACCTGAGATTTAAAATAAATCAGGGTGAGGCAGTTGCAACCAACTTTAGGATATCTAAACACATAATAGAGGTAAGTAGATTTAATATCCCAACAAGCATTAAAGTTATTTTGGATCAGTTTCAATCGGCAAATATGAAGTTTTCAGACAAGTTTACGGTCGATGTTTTATCTTCGGATATAAAAGATGTCGTGCTGCAAAGTATTAAAAAAACCGGAAAAAACATATTTATATCAGATTTAAGCGATCCGGAGGCTTATAAGGCGATAAATGATGATTTTGTGGATGTTGCGCAAGTTTATGGTCATGAACTTGCGCAGTTAGTAAAAGGAAATATCGAAAAAAAGTTCAAATCGATGATCACTGTGCCTGTAATCTATATAACCGAAGATGAAATGGCTATACCATTTGCATATATCCAGGCGATCTCAACAGATGAAAATTTTTCAATGGATAAGTTTATTGACCTTAAAGAGATGGCGCTCAATCTTGTTGAGCGAATAAGAGATGCCAATACGCTCTTTGCATCTGTTCACCAGCAGATTATTGATGTAGGGAGAGGCGGCGCAAAGCTTAAAATTACTGATGGTGAATTAAAAAAATATATTCAGAAGTCAAACGGCTTTATATTTGATATAGTATTTAAACTGCAAGCTCCCATTACTCTATATGGCGGAATAAGAACAAGCTTAACAGATCCGGATGGTCACATCTATCTGGGAATAAATTTTGAAGGTAATTCCTCAAGAAAAGATGAAATTAAGAGATTTTATGATGTTCTTAAGCCTATGGAAATAGACTATAAGGCTAAGCTCCGTAAAAACATCAAAAATAGATAAAAATAATTATATAAACTAACATATATTTAAGCTATATTTTTGATTTAGATAATTCCGCATCAGATTTTCTTGCATAAAATGGAATAGTATCCTCAAAATCTATATATTTTTTATGAGATTCATTGTATTTTTTTAAGGTAAGTTCGCAAGCAGCTTTTCCATTCGGCAGGAAATTATCAATATTTGTATAAAAAAAACCGGTTTTTTTAGAAAAATTGTCAATAATATCTATATATCTTTCACATCCATCGCCAATACAGATAATATCTCTTATATCTTTGCGTTTTTTAATAGACTCAAGTATTTCTTCCATATAATAATCGCCGGGTTCAATAATTTCATTAGTGGCAGAGCCATTTAATGTGTATGCGCCTGCAAAAACCCTTGATTTTTTTGCGTCAAAGGCTGTTAAGATGGTCTTATTGTCCCCCTCTTGGACGGATGCTGCATAGATCTCTTGGCTCTTTATCCCTACAAGCGGTATTTTCAGAATCTGGGCAAACATCCTTGCCGTACTAACGGCAATTCTAATGCCTGTAAATGAACCCGGACCAATACCTGTACCAATTATATCAATTTCATTGATTTTTACTTCAGCCTGAGACAGAAGTGATGAGAGATTATCAAACATGGTGATTGAGTGAGACATCTTTGTATAATCACAGTATTGAAAAATTTTTCCATCAACAGAGAGGGCTATAAGCTCAATATCCGTAGATGTATCAATTGTCAGGATATTCAATGGATATTTTTCTCCTATTTTCATCTATGTACTCAATGTACACATTGATCCTTTTTTTTGGGATGATACTCTCTGCAATCTCCGGCCATTCAATGACAGAAACACCGTCCCCCTCCCAATACTCTTCAAAGCTCAAGTTTGTAAACTCAGTTGGGTCTTCAATCCTATAGAGGTCAAAGTGGTAGAGAGTAATATTCCCTTCATATACCTCCAATAAGCTGAAAGTAGGACTTGTAATATCATCAACTATACATAGTCCTGCTGCTATTCCTTTGGCAAAGATGGTTTTCCCAGCTCCAAGATTACCATATATGGCAACAACGCTTTTTTTTTGAATCTTTTCGCCAAGACTTTTAGCTAAAGAGAATGTTTCATCACTTGAGTTGCTTATTATTACCTTTTTCATTAAAAATTAACTAAAGCTTAATCTCTTGTAAAAATATCTCTTGTAAAGACTTTATGCTCAACATCCTTTAACTCATCGTGGCTTCTATTTGTGATAATAATATCAGCATCCCTTTTAAATTCTTCGAGAGAAGTAACTTTTTTTGATCCGAAGAAGTTATCCTCTTTTAAAGCAGGCTCAAATATTATACACTCAATCCCTTTTGCCTTTATCCTCTTCATGATTCCCTGAATAGATGAGGCTCTGAAATTATCCGAACCCTCTTTCATCACAAGTCTGTATATGCCTACCTTACGGGGATTTTTTTCTATGATTTGATCTGCAAGAAAGTCTTTTCTTGTTCTGTTTGAGTCAACAATCGCCTTGATTATATTGTTCGGCACATGCTCATAGTTTGCTAAAAGCTGCTTAGTATCTTTAGGGAGACAATATCCGCCAAACCCAAAAGACGGATTATTATAGTGAGAGCCGATTCTCGGATCGAGTCCAACCCCTTCAATAATCTGTCTTGTGTCTAAATTGTATTTTAATGCATAAGAATCCAATTCATTAAAGAATGCTACCCTGAGAGCAAGATATGTATTTGAGAATAACTTAACTGCCTCTGCCTCTGTTGACGAGGTGAAGAGAACAGGCGTATTTTCATCAAGCGAACCTTCTTTAAGGACCTGAGCGATTATTTCGCCGTCTTTTGACTGTTCGCCGACTATTATCCTTGACGGATGGAGATTGTCATACAGCGCTTTCCCTTCACGCAAAAATTCAGGTGAAAAGATAAGTTTTAGATTTGGGTACTGTTTCTTTATAGTTTTTGTATAATCCACAGGGACTGTTGACTTAATACATATTATTGCATTTGTTGTATTATATTTAGCAATATCGTCAAAGATTTTTTCAATTGCAGACGTGTCAAAAAAGTTTCCCTTTGAGTCATAATCTGTCGGACCTGCAACAAATATAAGCTCGGCATCTTTATATGCAGCGAGCGGATCGGTTGTAGCTTTTAGATTGAGTTGTTTATTTGCTAAAAAGTCTGATATTTCATGATCTTCAATGGGAGAGATTTTTTTATTTATCAGATCAACTTTTTCTTTTACAATATCGATTGCCGTTACTTCATGTTTCTGAGCAGTCAACACTGCTATTGAAAGACCGACATAACCTGTTCCTGCTACAGTTATTTTCATAGTGTTATCCTTTTTGTCTATATCATTTTTAGATTTGCTATTATGGTAATTATAGTATAATTTTTCAATTTTTTTAAAATTTGATAAATAAAATATTTTAATTAACGGTCAATCGATTATAGAAAATTTTTCATTGACATAATTAAATTATATTGTAGTAAAAAACCATTAAATTTAATTTCATGCAGACAGGTTATTTATGAAACTACGAATATTTACAATCTTGATTTTATTCATTATAATAACAGTTATACCTTTGAGAGCGGAATTAGTATTTCTAAATGACGGATCTATTATTGAGGGTGAGATAGTTAATGATGTTAAGGAATCAATAACTGTTAAAGATAACGATAATAGACTGCATGAAATTCGGAGGATTAATATAACTAAAATCAGCCAGTCTATTAAATCGGGAAAGGTTTATATCCAGAAACGCAACGGAGAGGGTATATCTGCCCATATAATAAATGAGAACAAAACTTCTTATACGCTAAGAACAGATTTAGATAATCCTGATGAATTTATTATTAAAAAGAGAGATATACTTTTTATATCAGGTTTATCGCCTTCAAATGTTATAGGTACACAGGAATCATCTCAAATCTCTCTAACATGGACCAAACCCCATGTATCAGTAAAGCATTATAAAGTTTACTGCTCAACAGGCAAAAATGAAAAGTACAAGCTTGATGGAATTACATCGGATAATTCATATATTTTAAAAAATGTAGCAAGCAATAAGACCTATTATATTATAGTCACAAGTATTGGAATGGATAACTTAGAGTCTCCGCCCAGCGATGAACTGGTACTAACAACAAAGGATATAAGTTTTCCGCAAGAAGCTGTTAGTGAGAACAAGCCTGCTCATAATTTTAATTTTATATTTATAATTAAACCTCTGTATGTATATCCCTTAGGCGGTTTACAGGATTTTTTTGATTATGGCTATGGCGCGACTCTGGGATTTTCATTCTATAAATTTTACTCAAGCAGTTTTGTGATGTCTTTTGAAACAGGATATTTGAGATGGAGAGAAGACGGAAAAAATTTAGATTCGCATGTATATATAGTCCCCGTTGTTTTTTCAGTTGGATATAGATTTCATTTTACAGAGAATTTCTCCTTATCTGCGCTTGTCGGGGTAGGGAAAGCATTTATGTCTAAAGACTGTTATTTTTTAATTATGGGAGAAGAGAAAGGTCAGCCGGTTAGAACTATGTTTACCGGAGGTATGAATTTTGATTATATTTTTTCCGAGAACTTTTCTTTTTTAATAGGCGGTGATTTTTTTTCAATCTATAAAAGAGATAAAGATAAAATAGATAAAAAATATAAGTTAAAAAATTTTATTGAAGGTCATACAGGTATCGCTTATAGAGTAAGATAGGGGCTACGTAACCGAACCGATTCCTTACATATTCTGCAGTTCAAAAGCTTTAAGCGTATTTGAAAGAAGCATGGCTATTGTCATTGGACCTACGCCTCCCGGAACAGGCGTTATAGCCGACGCTTTTTTAGCTACGCTCTCAAAATCAACGTCCCCTGTTACTTTTGTTTTCGTACTATCATGCGGGTTGTTTATTCTGTTTACGCCGACATCAATTACAACTACTCCATCCTTTACCATATTGCCTGTTACGGTATTAGCCCTTCCTGCCGCCACAACAAGTATATCAGCCTGTTTAGTATAGACGCTTATGTCGGGCGCAGATGTGTGGCATACCGTAACAATACAATCCGCTCTTTTATTTTTTTGCAGCATCATATTAGCTACAGGTTTACCTACTATGTTACTCCTTCCTACAACTACAAGGTGTTTCCCTTTAAGATTTTTTACGTATCTATTGATAAGTTCCTGAATACCATTAGGCGTACACGGCAGAAAGCACTCCTGATCTGCAACCATTTTTCCCGTATTAATTGGATGGAATCCGTCAACATCTTTCTCAGGTATAATAGCGCCTATTATATCATCTTCTTTAATATGTTTCGGAAGAGGGAGCTGTACAAGTATGCCGTTGACTTTGCTGTCACTATTGAGTTTATCAATTAATGAAAGGAGTTCATCTTTTGATACATTATCAGGGAGAACATATTTAAATGAATTAATTCCTGTCTCGTCGCATCCTTTCTCTTTCATTTTTACATAGACTTCTGAGGCAGGATCATTTCCTGCTATAACTACTGCAAGTCCGGGAACAGAATTATATTTTTCTTTCAGCTCAGCGACTTTTAATTTTATCTCTGCTCTGATTTCATCACTGACTTTTTTCCCATCTATTATCTCTGCCAAATTTGTCCTCTCTTATCTGTTTTTGTTTTTAAAATATTTAAATTGTATAGTTGTCAATAACAGTTAATTTGCAATTAGAATTTTTCAGAGATACTATATTATCCGCAAGTGATTCCGGATTTTTTGTAAGTGCAATTTTTTTTTCTTTGTTAAGGGATTTAATATATGCCTCAATGCGCAGAGCCTCTCCTCTTGTACTGTCAATGAGTTTCCACAAGGCGGCTATTTTTTTAGGTTTAAACGACCTTGTAAATTTTGCTCCGCCTTTGCCTGTAACGTGCTCATTAAATCTTTTCTTAATATCTAAGGTCACGCCTGTATATAATCTCTCGTTAGTACACTCTAATATGTAGATATAATAGTCCTTTGACATAATTTCTAACTAAAATAGACCGCTGATTACTCCGTTATCACTAATATCTATATCAAGAGCAGCCGGTTTTTTCGGCAAACCCGGCATTGTCATAATATCGCCTGTAAGAACTACAAGAAATCCTGCCCCTGCGGAGAGAGATATGTCCTCAACCGTAATTTTAAAACCGACCGGTCTGTTTAGCAGAGCCGGGTTATCCGAGAGTGAATATTGCGTCTTTGCAACACATATTGGAAGTTTCCCAAAACCGTTTGCTTCAAGGTAATCAATCCGCTTCACTGCATTTTTTCCATATACAACGCCGTCCGCTCCATATATTTCAGTTGCAATAGTTGAAATTTTGTCTTTTATAGGGGAATTAACGTCATAGAGAAATTTAAAATTTGATTTTGTACTCTTCTCAATTATATTTGATACTTTTTGAGCCAGATCAATTCCTCCTTCGCCTCCTTTCTCCCACACCTCGCAGAGAGAACATTCGGTATTCATCTCTTTGCAAAAATCTATTACTGTTTTGATTTCTCCATCAGTATCATCTACAAATCTATTGAGAGAAACAACAACGGGCAGACCGAATATTTTTATATTTTCCAGATGTTTTTGTAAATTTGCAAGACCTGTTTTTAGCGCAGGAATATTTTCTCTCTTCAGGGAAGTCTTTTCTACTCCGCCGTGCATCTTTAAAGCTCTTATCGTTGCAACCAACACTATACAATCGGGTTTTATTCCTGCATATCTGCACTTTATATTTAAAAATTTTTCAGCGCCAAGGTCTGCGCCGAATCCTGCTTCTGTTACAACATAATCCGACAGAGCTAATGCCGTCTTTGTTGCAAGCGCCGAGTTGCATCCATGGGCTATATTTGCAAAAGGACCTCCATGTATGACAGCAGGAGTATTCTCAAGGGTTTGCACCAAGTTTGGCTTTAGAGCATCTTTAAGGAGGGCTGCCATTGATCCATGGACATTCAGGTCTCCGCATGTAACGGGTTCGCCTTTTTTGTTTTCACCTATAACAATTCCGGCAAGGCGTTTCTTCAGATCTGCCATGCTGTCTGCGAGGCAGAGGATCGCCATAACCTCCGATGCAACTGTGATCATGAATCCGGATTCGCGCGGTATTCCGTTGATGTTTCCGCCAAGACCGATTACTATGTTTCTTAATGCTCTATCATTTATATCTAAAGCTCTTTTCCAGTATATTTTTGTAGAATCTATATCAAGTTCATTTCCCTGCTTAATATGGTTATCAATTATTGCAGCTAACAGGTTATGGCTGGCGCCTATTGCATGTATATCACCGGTAAAGTGGAGGTTAATATCCTCCATGGGAACTACCTGCGAATATCCTCCGCCGGCAGCTCCACCCTTTACTCCGAAGCATGGACCGAGCGACGGCTCTCTGAGGGCAATTGTACATTTTCTGCCGATTTTATTTAAGGCTTGAGCTAAACCTATAGTAGTAGTGGACTTTCCCTCTCCTGCAGGGGTAGGAGTAATAGCAGTAACAAGAATTAACTTCCCCTTAAGAGGTTTATTCTTTACGGCATCAAGATTAATTTTAGCCTTATACTTTCCGTAATACTCAATGTCATCTTCGCTTAAACCGATCTGTGATGCTATATCTTTTATATGAAGCATCTTTGCTTCCTGAGCTATCTCTATATCGCTTTTTATCACTTTTTGTTCCTTATTATTTTTAAGATGTTTTTTATCCGTGCTATGAGCGGTCGAATTTGAATTTATCAGACATCTCACGGTATATGGAATTATCTTTATAGACCTCATAATCATAGTGATTAAATGTCAACTCTATTCAATCATAAATCCCCGGAAAATTTTAATTATGAATTTTTTCTTAATATAAACAGAAGCAGCAGGCTTCCGATAAAATATGCGCACATGCCGCAGGCAAATGTAAAAGAAAAACCATACATAGTGTTAAGCAGCAATGCAGCCACTGAGGCAATAGACCCTGCAGCTCCGCTGACTGCATACATGAGTACTGCATATTCACTGCTTATCTCTCTTTTAATCTTCTCCATCGCTTTAGGGAACGGAATACCCATTAAGATAGAAAGCGGAAACATGAGAGCAACACTAGCAGCCATTCTGACATTGAACTCAGCTCCGGAGAAAAAATCAAAAATTGTATTGAGATAATTATAGTATAAAAATATTACTATAGGAATTATAAACACAGCCGCTGCCGTATATTTGTTTTTCCAATTTCTGCTTATGAGGCTGCCTGTCCCGCTGAACAGCAGAAGCGAACCCAGTGTGATTATAACGGAATATGTCGGCATACCTATAAATCTCTGAAAAAACTGCATGAGAGCTATCTCGACCAGCATAAAACCAAGTCCTATTGCAGCAAAGAATAGTGAGTGTTTTAATAGAACGAGTTTGTGAGACGAATATTTTTTTATTACAAGAACAAGAACCGGGATAAAGATCAACAGAGATATAAGACCTGCAATCTTAAGTATGCTAAATATTTCTTTCTTCTCTTTATATACATTATATGGAAACGGCTTGTCATCTCTTATTGGGCTTATGTCTATATTATATGAATAATCTGTTTTATCAAGGAGCTGCATAAACCTTTCTCTATCGGTATCGTTTATGTTCTCTTTTAAAATATATCTTCCCTGTTTATAGTTATATATTGTGCTTACAAAATCCCAGCCCAGATCTATGTCTTTACTCGGATGATGTATATAGAGAGACTCAATAAATTCTCTGTCGGATTGATTTTTTATGTATGACAGGATATTTTTTTCAAAATCATCCTCAAAGTAATAGTCGGGAAGAGCAATAAAATAATCGCCTGTTTTACTTGTAATAATATCGTCTATAATATTAGACTTTACTGTGCCGGGGAATGCTAATATGTTTCTTTCGGATCCGAGTTGAGACGGTTTTTTGTTAATATGAAAATTAAGATTTGACTTAAGCTTATTCTTTTCATTTTCGCTGAATGGGACGCGTTTAACCACTACCGATCTTACGCCCGGTTTTTCATAGTTCCAGTAATCCCATCTGTAAACAAGTATGTGATTCACAGGGTCATCAACTTCAAGTTCTTTGAGAGCCGCTGTTATTGTATTTATAAATTTACAGAATGCCCATTCGGATCTTGGGCTCCATAAAATTTCTTCATAGACAAGGATTCCGCGGTCTGTAAGTTTACTCAACATTTCCTTTATCCCTTCAACAGTATGAAGATACTCAGGCGCCAATGTACATACTGCTCCATGTTCTGCATGGTTGTTCATGTGTGTAATCATATCAAACTGTTCATCTGTCCCTTTGAGAAAGGCTCTCCCTTCGGTCTTATATATTGACGTATCCTCATAGGCTCTGTTGGATTTATGGAAATAGTATCCTGATGTCATAGTCTTATAGATTATAGGATTAAATTCAACGCCTGTAATCTTTGTCCTGCCCTGAAGTTTTTTTAGAGATTTTACTATTCCGTCGGCAGACGCCCCCATTATGAATACGTTTGCATTAGACAGATAATTGGGGAAACGAATATCCCAAAATGATCCTCTGTCGCTGTAGATTATTCTGTCAAAAAATGCGCCGTTGTTTATGTAAAACTGATCTCTGTTTGTTTTGGTTATATACTCAACTCTTCCCATTAAATTATCTTCCGAAAAGAGGAATGTATATTTACCGAGCTTCTTTGTGTATATCTTCATATACTTTTCTGCAAATCTTGAAGGTTGATAGTTGCGTGAAAGATCCATCACAAACGGATAAAATTTCGTTTTATTGATTATATTCCTTGCAATCTGTTCTTCGTAAGAATCGTCGGTGGTAAGTTTATATGTTTCGGTTTGAGAATCCTCTTTGTACAGGTTTTTTAGAAACTGTTTCTCAAGGGGTATATGAATGTATGGAATTATGTTATAGTTAAAGTCATATTGATCTATTTCTCGGGGGATACTTGTATTCAGTAAAATAAACCAGATTGTTACTGCAATAGCTGCTGCAGATATAATTTGTCCCATTATTCTAATGAATAGATTCTTCACAGAGAAAAATACTGCCGTTAAAAATAGAAGAGGCAGAATAGATAATATGAGCAATGTGTTTTCAGACTTAAATGCCGCGACAGCAGCAATGGGAAAAACAACGCCCAGCGCAGACGCTGTTAAATCAACAAAATATATCCTGTGAGAATTTTCCCTTGAAAAGATTGATGAAACAATAACAGATCCGGAAAAGAACGGCAATATTAACAGATAGGGAAATTCAAAATTATCAAGGCGGATAATATTATAGTAGGAAAGTCCTATTGAAACAAAAAAAATTACGGAAAAGAGGGATAAAATAAAATTTCTATTTACTTTTAAAAGATAGAAACCAACCATACCGCCAAGGGCAATGCCGAACATTGCAATTGAGATTACGGTCACAGCCTGTAGATAATTTGATACAATCATTAAAAGGTGAAACAGTATTGTCTCAAGCGATATAATAGAGAACGGGAAAATTATTACGGCAAGGAAGTTAATAATTTTTTCTTTATTAAATGTGAGATTAAATGTCATTACGGTAACGTTTCAGATTAAAAGATTATATGGTTGACATTGTATGTGTCAAATAATTTGTTACATCCTTTAGCCATTGCCGTAAAAGTCAAATAATTAGCAAAAAAATTTTTTGCGGTTTTTTAATTTTTTTGATTTTGTTTGGATTGAAATTTATTGAATTTGCGAATTATTATTTGTATGGATAAATTTGTAGGTGGGGCTGTCCAATAAGTAAGGGCAGCTTTTTTAGTTTAAAACCTTCCCTTAAGTTTATGGCGTATGCTCTGACCCAACATCGTAAACTTAAGGATTTTTAGCATCGAATTATACGAATTAACACGAATATTTCGATAAAATTTAGGTCTTTATCCGTGAAAT
>WRGT01000048.1 GCA_009787025.1 Spirochaetota bacterium | reverse complement strand
TCAAAAAGGATAATTCCTGTTGATAAAATAAACAAGGAGAAACACATGAAAAAAATTATATTAGCATCATTAATGGCAATCGCCATGGTCGCATCGGCAAGTGCAGTTGATGTAAAGCCCTATTTCGGAATTTTTCCGGTAAGATACACCTCAGTCACTGAGGAGTATCCAGGAGGCGGTGATGGTCCAGATATAACATCACTGTCCTTAGGATTTGGAGCTTTCTCTCTCGGTATGAAAATATCGGATTTCCGCATGGATATTATGTTGGCAACAGGTTATCCGTCATTCAATGTTTATTATGATTTTAATGTAAGCGACAGTTTCCTGCCCTATCTCAAGGCTGGCTTTGCGTATCAGAGAAAGGTTAAAGATTATGGACCTGTTGAGCTAAAAAGTGTGGATAAAATATTTGCAATTGGCTGCGGTATCGGTTATCAAGTGGCGAACCATTTAATCCTTGATGCCGGAATAGACTATATCTACGCAAAAAATAAAGAAAAAACAATAGGTAGTCCTACTTCTAAATCTACCGACAAAGGTTTTGGAGTGAACTTAGGCGCGCGGTTGCAGTTCTAATTCTGTGCAATAATATGGAAAAATCCGCCCTTAGAGGCGGATTTTTCTACTTCATCTTTTCCTCTGCCAAACGCTTTAATGCCGATTATGTTCAATATTTGTAATCCGACCAAAGTAAAAATAAAATAAATTCTAATTGACACTTATTATGCCCATCAATAGATTATATCTATATACAACAAATTAAATGGAGCGAGACAATGGTAAGCTATAAAGAATTAGGACTGGTAAATACAAGAAATCTCTTTAAAAAAGCTATCAAGGGCGGATATGCCATACCTGCTTATAACTTCAATAATATGGAGCAGCTGCAATCAATAATTATGGCATGCGTAGAAACATCCTCACCTGTTATCTTACAGGTGTCTGCAGGCGCAAGAAAATACGCAAACCAGACACTGCTCAGGTATATGGCAGAGGGCGCAGTTCAATATGCTAAAGATCTCGGTAAAAAGATTCCGATTGTTCTTCACCTTGATCATGGGGATTCATACGAGCTTTGCAAAAGCTGTATAGACACAGGATTTTCGTCGGTTATGATTGACGGATCACACCTGACCTATGACGAGAATGTTAAGCTTACAAAAAAAGTAGTCGGCTACGCTCATAAACATGATGTTACCGTAGAGGGTGAACTTGGCGTACTTGCAGGTGTTGAAGATGACGTGCATGCAGAGGAACACGTTTTTACAAGCCCTGATGAAGTAGAGGATTTTGTTTCTAAAACAGGCGTTGATTCTCTTGCAATAGCAATAGGCACTTCACATGGGGCATATAAATTTAAGCCTAACACAGATCCAAAAATACGCCTTGATATACTTGCAGAGATAGAGAAGAGGATACCCGGCTTCCCCATAGTTTTACACGGATCGTCTTCGGTTCCTCATGATCTGGTAGAACAGATTAATAAATATGGCGGAAAGATGGATGACGCAATAGGCATACCGGAGAGTCAGCTTCGCGAGGCTGCAAAGTCGGCAGTGTGCAAGATAAATATAGACTCAGACGGAAGATTAGCAATGACAGCAGCAATAAGAAAAGTATTGGCAGAAAATCCCGGTGAATTTGATCCGAGGAAATATTTAAGCCCTGCAAGGGATGCTTTGAAAGAAATGTATAAGCATAAGAACATAGATGTATTAGCATCTGCGGGCAAGGCATAATAATATGAATAATAAATAATATAGGAGAACAATTATGAAAAGAAAAATTCTTGCTTCAATAATCTCAATCTTTATTGCAGTACCCCTGTTTGCTAATGACCTCGCATTAGAGACCGTAGGCGCTATGGGAGGATCAAATATTTACCTTACATATTTATCTATTGGGATAATAGCAGATTGCTATGGAAATGGAATATATGAAAAAGAACAAACGATAAGTCTTATTTCCTCAATTGAAGGACAGGCAAAAGTTCAGAAAGATTATTTAGATAAATGGAGTAAATCCAAAGAGACCTCTGCTGATGATAAGGCATTTATAAAAAGAATGATCGGATGCTATAACCTCCTTTTGGAAGAAGCTAAATATCTTAAGGAATATGCCAATACAAAGAAAGATTCAGCCGTAAAAAATTTTGACGCAAAGAGACAACAAGCCTGGAAAGATATTAGTGAACTTTTAGGGCTTAATTAATAAAACAATAAGAAAATATTATTATGTAATGTAGAGGGGGCTGTCTGATAAGTAAGTAAGCATGAAGTCTTATATGTCAAATAACATGTCGGGCTTAGCGCGACATGTTGCCTGCCTGTTACTTATTAGACAGCCCCATAATACAAGAAGGAATAAGTAAATGTTTGATATTAAAGAATACTATTACTGCAATACTGTGAACAGTAATAGTATAGAGTACGGCGCAGCAGATATTGATGATGAAATAATCTCTTATATTGACACACTCCTAACAGATAGTGTCGGCAGCTTATATCTATGCGACAGATATAAACACAACGATTCGATTATTGAGATAATATATCCAAGACAGGTATATCCGCAAAATCAGACACTTCTCTTTACGCCTGATAGATTGAGATTCTTACTCTCATTCTATCCGTATAAAGGTGATTTTTCCAAAGTCAGCAAAATTGTATTAAGACCAAGATATATTGAAGCAGGAAATATTGAACTTGCCTCCATATATCTTAAGAAAAAAAAGATTCTTATGCTATATTTAACGCACCCGTTAGGATATAAAGACGAATCCGAAAAGAATAACAAATTTATATCCGTAAGTCTTGAAAACATAATGAATACAAAAATCATAGAGAATTCCATAGATCGCAGCAGTAAGCATAAAAATAAAATACCGTATCTGTGGAATATACTGTCAATAATAAGTCCTGATGGTAAAGAGGATATGGAAAAATTTTTTATCAAAATGAATAAGGTTGATCCGAAATTATATCCTCTCTTAAATGACATATCATATTTCTATTCAAGACACGGTTACTAACTAAAGATGGTCAACTATCACAATCACACGTCACTCTGCGGGCATGCAACAGGTGAATTAGATGAATATATTGAAAAGGCTATAGAAAACCGTATAATTGAATTCGGATTCTCCGACCATGCTCCAATATCTGCCCGCCTTAGAGACGGTATAACAATGTCGCCCGAACAGATGCCTCAATATATAAACTCAATCCTGTTAAAAAAAGAGGAGTATAAAAATAGAATAGATATTAAGCTTGGCTTAGAGATAGACTTCCCCATTTTTGATTCGTTTGATAAAAGATATCTTTCGGATCCAACTATTGATTACATTATCGGCTCTTGCCATTTTATTGGAGAGTGGGCGTTTGACAATCCTAAAGAGATATATAAATTTGACGAAAAGATTATTGATGAAGTTTACTTAGAGTACTATCGCGCTGTTGAATCTATAGTGGACGCAAAATTTTGCGATATTATCGGACATTTTGATTTAATAAAAAAGTTCGGTCATAGACCTGTATCAAACATGGACAATGTTGTAAGAAGAATCGCAAAGAAGATGGCAGACAAGAATATAACCGCAGAGATCAACACATCAGGCTTAAAAAAACCTGTTAAAGAATTCTACCCGTCTGATGAAATTTTAAAGATATTCTTTGAAGAGAACGTACCTGTTACATTAGGCTCCGACTCACATTCTCCCGACGATGTATGTATGGGATACCCTCTTGCAATTGAAAAACTAAAAAAAACAGGATACAAAAAAATCTCAGGATTCACCCTGCGCAAGATGCATGAAATTCTGCTTTGATTTATAGCATTTACTTTTCAGCACGGAGATGAAAAGTAAATGCTATAAACAATTAGCACGCAGATGACGCAGAAGATTCAGGATTTTCGCAGATTTTGTGCCGGTTTTTGTTTACTTTGTTTATTTTCTATATTACTTATACCTAAAACTTTTTCTACTGCTTTTGTTATAAACTTAGAACGATTTTTTGCAATATTATCTATTTGAGCCATAAGACTCACATCCATTGATATAGTATATTTGCGAGTTTTTGAGGATGGAATTAAACTTATATAAGCTATTGCGTATTTGGTCTTTTTCCAATCTTTAAAATCTTCCCAGTTTTTTTCTATATCCTCTAATGTGCTGGGTTTTGGGATATTATACCCGTGCTCTTTCATTGCTTCCACATGCCCGGATAAAGCTTCATGAGCCATTTGATAAGCTTCATCAAAATTATCTCCGCAAGACACACAACCCGGAAAATCCGGAAATACAACACCTAAAACATTTCCTTTAAGTTCTTTTTTCATTTCTATAAAAGCTATATATTTTTTTACCATTTCATACACCTCTTATTTTAATCCAGCTTGCTTTAAAATACTATTTGCTATTTTGGGATTTAAAACTCCTTTATGATTTGGTATAGTAACTATTCCGGATTTCATTGGATGAGCATAATGAAAATGCGAACCCTTGGATCTATCAAAAACCCATCCATCTTTTTTTATCATTTTAGTTATCTCTTCAACAGTATATCTTTTCGGCATAATTATTTCTTATCTATAATTGACAATATGTAAATATTATGTGTTGTCAAATATATTTTATCCGTCATGATTTATTTTACAAAAAATAAACAGGCCGCAATTTTATACAATACAATTAAGAGAGTTTATTATTAAAATTGTAAAAAATCTAAATTAAGGAGAAGTTTAATATGAATTTAACAGATTTAGAAAATAATACAATTTTTATCAATGGTGAAAAAGTTGACGAAATTTCCAATATCAAATGGAATAATCATCCGAAATTCTCCGGGGTTTTTACAAAAACTCTATTTACAGGAAAAGATAGCAGTAATAATTTAAGCGCAATGATTATAAAGATTGAGCCTAACCATGAAATCGGAGACCATATACACAAAGGTAAATATGAACTGCATGAAATAATCTCAGGGTATGGGATTGGGATAGTAGGGGATAAAAAAATCGAATATAAAGCTGGAGTAGTATCGCTCATACCTAACGATATACGCCATAGCGTTAAAGCCGGAGACAATGGGATAATACTGTTGGCAAAATTTACTCCGCCGTTAAACTAAAATGAATACAAAATATGAAATACTAATAAAGAAATCGGACTTTGAAATATTAAAAGTAAGAGAATCGACACATAACTTCCCTGTGCATATTCATAAAAGAATCTGCACAGGGAAGATAGATGCCGGTGAAAAATTTTTAGTTACAAATAATAAAGTTCATATTCTAAAAAACGGCGATTTCTTTTTTATTCCGCCGTATATGCCTCATTCGTGTTATGTAGAGAAAGGCGGCAGTGTCAGCTATACGATTCTCTCTGCCGACGATATTAGAAAAATATCTAAAGAGACGATTTGCAATGATGAGATAAATTCGTTTATTGATATTAAAAATATATCTTTAATATATGAATACGGATTAAAAATGCTTGATAATTACAGTTACAGCGAATCCTTAACAGGTAAACTTATGGCGTATATTGACGAACACTCTGCAGATCAATTGTCTTTAGAGCTGTTAGCCCGTATTGTAAATTTAAATCCATACTATCTTGTTCATAAATTTAAAGAGACTACAGGTTTAACTCCTCACCAGTATATAATACAGGCAAGGATCAGAAACTTAAAGAAACGTTTTGTATCGGATAAAGAGATTTTGAACAGCGCCCTTGACTGCGGTTTTTACGATCAAAGTCATTTTATTAGACATTTTAAAAAACATGTCGGTATAACGCCTAAAAACTATTTTAATTCGATTGTATATGTCAGATAACATGTCGGGCTCAGCGCGATTAGTTACATAATTTTTAGAAAATTTTAGTATAGAAACAGTACTGACAGATAATGGATCGGAGTTTTGTTCCGGGAAGAATACGAAGAACAAAGAGGATCATCCATTTGAGAGATTGCTTTTAGAGATGAAAATTAAACATAGATATACCAGACCGTAACCTGCCGCTGTCAGACACACCTATGCTCTTTTACTCATACATCTTTTCTATTACATCGGCATACTTTTCAATAATCTCTTTTTTCTTAACCTTATGCGAAGGCGTAAGCAATCCATTCTGTTCTGTAAATCTCTCTGGCAGTATAGTATATTGCTTGATCTTTTCATAAATTTCAAGTTCAAGATTAGCCTTATCAACTTCTCCCTTTATCAATTCCTGAAGGTTAAAATTGAGAATAAAATCATCTCCTACTTTTACGCATGTTCTAAACTCACCTTCGTCATCCCACTCTAACTGATCCTTTCTATATCTTACGCTTTCCTTATCAAACATATCAACAAAGTGATTAAATCTTGGAACAATAAGAGCAGTTATATAACTCCTGTCATCGCCGATAACAAGCACCTGCTCAACATAATCGCTTGACGAGAAGAGATCAACTATTTTAAACGGAGAGATATTCTTCCCTGTGTCCGTACATATAATAGACTTTTTTCTATCTAAAATTCTATAATAACCATGTTCATCAATATCAGCTAAATCTCCTGTTTTAAACCATCCGTCATCAGTAAACAGTTCATCAGTCCATTCAGGGTTCTTAAGATACTCTTTAAAAACTCCGGCGCCTTTTATCTCTAACTCTCCGTCATCTGATATTCTGCTCTGCACCCCGCATGCATTTATACCTATATATCCGGGCTTACATGCAGTTATTGGATTTAGAATACAGCCGCCGAAACTTTCCGTGAGACCATAACCCTCAACAACAGGAACTCCTACAGCATAAAAAAACTTAACCAGCTCTGATGGTATTGCCGAAGTCCCTGCAAATGCATACCTTAATCTATTGCCAAACAATAATCTAATGTTTACCAAAATCCTGTAAGCAATCTTAAATTTTAACCTTAAAAACAGACCGAGTTTAGATCTAACATTAAAATCCCTGTCCATATTATAGCATCCGTCTGCATTTTTTCTATATTCAAAAACTTCACGATCTATTTTCAGCGCCCATGAAACGACCCTTTTTCTAAAAGGTCTTTGAGCAAGTATATATTTCAATCTCAGATAGATTTTCTCATATATCCTCGGGACACAGTTCATCCATGTAGGGTTATATTTTCTTAAATCGTCCAAGAGTGTTTCCAATTTATCTGCATAAGCAATTGTCGCTCCATGATAGACGGCTAAAAGGATACATGAAGTTCTGTCAAATATATGCGACAACGGAAGATAACACAGTGTTGTGTCATTTTCACTTATCGTCATATTATATCTCTCTAAAAATTCATCTGTGCCTGCAACTTTTGAACTGCAATTAAAATGAGTCAGTATAACGCCCCTTTCGGGCATTGTAGTTCCTGATGTGTAGATTATTGTGTACCAATCATCCGGTCCAATGCTGTCTTTACGTTCAATATACTTATTATAATTCTCATCTTTCCAGGAATCCCCTTTTTCAATAAGTTCCTTTAGTCCGATTATTCGTCTGTCATTACTGACATATTTAAAATCAAGGATTATAACCTTTTCAAGCTTTGGAATATTATTAAAGGATTCCATGAGATTATCAAGCAATCCTTCATTACCGACAAAAATGAAGCGGCTTTCGGAGTTGTTCATTATATATTCAATCTCTTTATTAATCAGTGTTGGAAATATAGCTACGCTTACTCCGCCTGTGCATGCCAAAGCCATATCAGCATGTGTCCAATAAGGCGTATTCGGAGACATTATAGCCGCTCTATCGCCCTTGTTTAATCCAAGCGACATTAAACCTGATCCTATTGATTCAACTCTAACCATAAGCTCATGCCATGTAAGGCTTCCTTTACTATCATCAGGATACAGTTTGCCATTAAAGAGCTGCGCATTGCGATCCGGGAATCTGCTGCATGAATTATAAAAATGCCATGGAATTGTCCTGATCTCCTCTTTTTCCCATCGCCACTGTTCTATTGATGTCATAACTTAATCTCCTTTTAGCAGTCTCTTATTCTCATTATGTGATATTGTCTGTTTTCAGCAGCCAGTCAATCAAATTATACTGAATTATTCCGTCATGATTTGCCTTAGCCGGAATATCATCCAAGGTAAGCAAATATTTAGGATGATTATCTTTTATATACTGCAAGCCAGCCAGTTCTCTTGCCAGCGTATTCCTGTCCAAAACTGAGGCTGCTACCTGAAAATAGGCTGTTCCGTTTGAATCGTCATCTTCAGCTTTAGAGCCTATAGCAACAAAATCAATTTCTTTCTCAGCGAGCTTCCCTATACTGACACGACGATAACGACGAAGAAGTTCCAGATACACAACGTTTTCAAGCTGATGACCCAAATCAGGCGAAGATGATTCCAGCAGCATATTCCTGATACCGGTATCAACTATATAATACTTACCCAAAGTTTTTAGATGCTGTTTCCCTTTTATATCATAGCGTCCTGCGTAGTAAAAAATAAAGCTTTCGGTCAGGGAGCGCATATATGTCTCGACTGTGTTAATTGAAATTTTTCTGCCTGACGAATTTATTGTGTCGCTTATTTTTTTTACAGATATAAAACTTCCAACAGAATGACTCAGGAATTTGATGATGTTTTCTAAGAGTGAAACATCGGCAGCGCCCATGCGTTTCGCCACATCCTTTATTAGAATTGTATTATAAATTCCATCAATATAGGTTTTTATTATACCGGGGTCAGAGCCCAGTACGGAAGTATAGGGGAAAGAACCGAAACGCAGGTAATTATTGAAAGCCGCTCTATGATCGCTTGCATTTTTTGTATCAGCTCCGGAAAATGTCAAATATTCCGCAAAAGACAGTGGGAGCATATTTATTTCTACATATCTGCCGGAAAGCAATGTTGCCAACTCTCCGGAAAGGAAATAGGCATTGGAACCTGTGATATACAAATCAACGCGTTTTTTTATAAACAAGCTGTCAACCGCTCTTTCAAAATTAACGCACTGCTGTACCTCATCAATAAAAATATAGGTGTATCTGTTTTTGCAAAGCCTCTTTTGTATATAAGCGTACAGGGTTTGATGATCGTGGAGCGGTTCAAATTCGGAATCTTCCAGATTTATTGAGATTATCTGCTCGTCTTCTACGCCGGATGCCTTAAGCCAGTCAATGTACTGCAATAAAAGCGTTGATTTTCCGCAGCGCCTGACTCCCGAAACAACCTTTATAACCTGTTTTTCCCGCCAAGCTGCCAGTCCGGCTAAATATCCTTTTCGTTGAACCATAATCGGCATATATGGCAAATTATCTTATATGTCAAGTTTTTTCTCTGTAGAGAAAAAACTTTTAAAAAGTAGAAGTTTTTTCTCTACAGGCATTCTTGCTGTATATACTAAGCGTCAGGTATTTTTTTATAAAAAAAAGGGAGCTACCCCCCCCTTTATCCGATATTTATACATAACTAAATGCTGAATGTATATGTTGCTGTTAGTGTAATACCATAAAACTTCTCGCTATCAGGTCCAGTGTCTTCATCAACTTTATGTTTCAGATACTGATATCTGCCTCCAAGGCTTACTGTTGTTGACGCAGGAGCAATATAGTATGCAATTGACAGCATTGTGTTAATTCCATAATCATGAGGATTTGAATTTACTCCACCCTCCTCCTGATCAGCCCATAAATAGAATCCCGACAGAGTGCCAAGTAGAAATATATTCTTATACAGCGGGAGAGCAGCGCTTAAACCCAATCCCGGACCATAAGCAGTATGTTCAAATTCTGTCATTGAAGCTGCTAAATATTTTATTCCGGCAAAGACCTTGAAATAATCGCTTAGTCTGTAGTTCACGGCAAGATCCGAGTCGCTTCGCTTAAGTTTAGTTTTCACACCAGGTTTTTCAAAATCAAATTTACCGTAAAGATAGACAAATGTTAAATTAAAATCATCATTAAATTTGACACCCAATGCAGGACCATAAAGAAATGCCGAATCGGTAGAAGCGCCCGAAGTATCCCACCATGCGTACCATGTTGTCGCTCCCACAGTTATATCTGCGCTGTATGCTTTAGATGATGTAATGACTATACATATCGCAGTAAATATTAATAAGAGTACGAGGGAATATTTGTGTTTCATTATTTTAATCATCCTAAATAAGTTTATTTCAAATGATTATTCTATTATATCAGTTTATCTGTCAAGAATTTTTTAATAAGCGGATATTATCAATCATTTATGAGGAAGATATTCGCTGTGAATATTTGACATGGCAGCATATATATTCCGCTTAGCTTTTTTATTTATCTTTTCCATTTCATTAAGAATCCCTTTTATTGTAAATCTATTAGTATCTCCACTGTAGGGGCAGATTTTTAACTGGGGAGGAAAATTTTTCAGCTCGGCATATTTTTTTATCTCATCCTCTCCGATAAGTATCAACGGTCGTATAATGTCAAACTCACCGCCAAACATTGAGAGCGAAGGAGGGATAGAGCTTATTGAAGCGTTGAACATCATATTCATCAAAAGAGTCTCAACAGCATCGTCCCTGTGATGACCGAATGCAAGTTTATTACAGCCCGTATCCTTAACAAAGTCAAAAAGCAATTTTCTTCTAAGACGGGAGCAGATAAAGCATGGAGCAGTTTTATCGTCATCTTTAAGTACGGCTTCAGCTTCGATTATATGAAGCGGAGCATTGTGTTCATTGCAAAAATCTTTTATAAACTCAAAATCCGTTTTGTAACCTATATTTTTTATATGTATATGCACAGCTAAAATATCGTATTTTACAGGGAGTCTTTTTCTTCTGTTAGAGACAGCGTCTAACATTACAAGCGAATCTTTCCCGCCGGATAATGCAACAGCTACCTTATCATTCTCTCTTATTAATGAATAACAGTTAATTGCCCTCCCGACACTCTTTTCAATTTCTAAAAAATATTTATCAGCTTTCATTGTTTTCTGATTATATTCAAATCATAAACATACAATCTATATCCGCTCCAATTCATTGGATGACTATACTTACTGTTCTTAACCTTATTCAATGCCAAAGTAAATGATTCTTGAATTGCAATACCTTTACCAAAATTTCTGTAAAACTCCTCAGTAAAAACGGCGCTGTTTACATCCTGTACTCTTGAGCCGTTTAATAATGCAGCCTTAATATTCAAATCTCTTCCGAATACAAGAAAATCGGTTACGCCGGCTCCTTCAATCCCGCCCGATGATGCGACAAGAAGACCGCAGTTGTTTGCAAAGCTCTTAATATCTCTGTTATTAAATGTAAAATTTCTTTTGTTCTGGTTATATGTAAACTTGGAGTATAAATGGATTATACCGGTTTTTGAATGGCTCTTTGTATTATACTTTATCCCGGATTCATTAATTGCAACTCTGGAAAGAGATGCGCTTGCAGAGTTATCACTCTCAGGAAGATATACTTCGGCAGTAAATAGATTACTATCTGCCATGGTTACCAGCAGTGACGGGATATAGATTATGGATGCTCTATTAGATAAATAATCCCCCTCGCCAAGTATCTCAAAGGGAATTTTTTCGGAATCCGAATCAGGCGAAATAAAAATTACATTCTTATCCTTCATCAACTTATAGACTTGCGATAAAATATTTGTAAACTCTTTAGAAATAACCGTTATATCTTTTCCTGAGTCTAAATTAAGATTATATTCATCTGTCCGTTTTGAAAATAAGGAATAGCCATTCTCAATAATAAATGCACTTTTAGACTTCTTGTCTGCCGCCCATACAAAAATATTATCCTTATTCTTGGCAATATTAACATATATGCCGTTATCCGGAATTATACCTTGAATTGCATTCATATCTATTGCGCTTGAATATTTAAACAGGTTAATGCCGCACTTAGATGAACCTGTTAAAACCTTTTTCATCTCATTATAATAATGAGCGTCTGTATGCTGGCTTGTCCTCATTTTATAATTGATGAATTCATCAAATATCAGCTCGGTTATCTTTCTATAACCCTTGCGGTTGAGAAGCTCCGTATCATGTCTTGCAAGAGCTACAGTTGTCGAAAACAATTTCTCAAACTGTGCGGCGTCCGAAATATTTGCGCTCTTTAAAGAACGCAGCCTGTTAAGCTCAATTAAAGACTGTTGAAGATTCAACATATATTTTCTGTCTAATGAAAGACCTTCTATTTTAGCGATGGTATCGCCTTTTATCTCGGCATCTTTATATTTTCCTCCTTGGATATAAAGCATCATCAACAGAAGTTCAATATCCGCATAATTTTTATCATTGGGTAAAATAAACTTCTCACCGTCAATTGCTCTGTTGTAACTCTCCTGAAAATCTTCCGTTAAAAAATAATTCATTGAAAAATTGTAATAAGTCTCATTTCTAATGGAGTTATATTGATTTGCAGATGAGATTTTTAAAATATTATCCAAGATAGATACTCTGTCTTTATAATTCTCCTCCGCTGAAAAAAGATCATCAACCGTCCTTAGAAGAATTAAGGATGTTAAATTATCAGACTTTGAAATAATATTACTTAAATTTGCCCATTCAATAAACTGTATCAGTTCGCGGTTCATATCTTTATTTTTATGCTTTAAAATTGTCTCTATAACAGGAAAGGGCGATAATGAATCTTCGCCGCTCTCTCCGCGAATTAATTTAAGAGCCTCCTCTCTTATAGAAGTAAGATCGCTCATACTCCACAAGTCTATAATTTTATCAAAACGGATAGATTTGCCGAGGGGAGGTTTAATACCGCACATGAGGTATCTCATAATATACTCATCTTCCGACAGACAGGATTTTTCAGGTATTAAAGATGCAATCTTTGCAGCGCTGCCATTACCTGTCATAAATAAAAACTTTGCAGCGATAATAAAATATCTCTCCATGGGAATAGCCGTATTGTATGGCTTTTTGATTTTTGCCAGAACGTCTATTGCCGAAAGATCACCCTCTTTTATAAGATTAATTATTGAATTGATTATTTTAATCTCCTCTTGAAGATTATCGCTTTCGGCAAGTTTATTCATCTCCATATCGGCATTTTTCATATCTCCGAAATATATATGAGTGTAAACCTTTCTAAGCATCATGGCGGATTTTTCACCGTCATCTTTTGGGCTGTATGAATTAATAACTGCTAACGAACCTTGCAAGTCTCCGCTTAATAGCTTTATAAGCCAAAGATTTTTAACATACTCAGATGAGTCTCTGTCTTTTTCTAACGGATACAATCTTGATAGATGTACTAAAGCTTTTTCAAAATCACACTTAATCATATATTCATTAAAGAGATTCCTTTCGCTTTCTTTAATGTTACCGGTGATATTGTTTTTTTCGCTATTGAATGTATCTATATACCCAAGTGTAAAAAAAGGCGAATTATAAGTATTATCCGATTTTCCATATAACGCCTTTAATATTGGGAGAACAGAATCTTTACCCGAAGTAACAATAAGACGCTTTGTCCCGGCATACAAAGCCCCCTCCATAAAGGATGTTAAGTATTGATAATCAATGTTTATGCCGGATTTAATAATACAAGCAGGCGATATTGAAGATGAAAAAAGAAGACCGGGAGTAATATCATCTCCAACCCCCTCTTTATCAACAATCAATGAAGAATCGCCGAGCGTCCCTCTCGCTCCTTTCTTTTCATCATTAACATTAACTATGCCGGCAAGAGCTCTCCGCACCCCCCTTTCATCTGAGTATATATTCCCGCTAATATTATTTAAATCGGTAAGATAATCCGGCGCTCTGTCTAAGGCGTTAATAAAAATATATTTCTCAGAAGACGCCAACTTGCCGCTATTAATCATATCAACAACCGTATTATTTAACAGGATAATTATTGGCGCTCCGCTGTTTGACGATAGCACAGAAGCAGGATCGTCTTTAAGATAACCGTATGAAATTACGCCTTTTGAAATCTTCCAATAATAGTTCCCCTTTTCGGTTTTATGAAATTTAAAAATATTATTATTTACTGTTGGAATTTTATATGCAGGCAAGGCAATATAATTTTTAATTGAACTGTTATTGACCATTATATCGTTTATGAGAGTTTTAATCTTCTTCTCTTGAACAGACATATTCGTCTTTGCCGTCACAACATCTTTAGATAGAGGATCCGCTCCTGTCAGCAGAAGAGATGACAAATTATCCCTTAATGTATTTAACTTCCCAAGCTCTGAAGAAAATTCATAATATTTTTTCCTGTCATATTCATTACCGAATCTGGGTGAAAGCAGATTTATTGATATAATCCTTGATGTTTGCGCATATCTCTCCGACACCTTAAATCCCTTTTCTCCCTCGCCTCTGTTAATAAGAAAATTTATATAGTCGTTGTAAATAATTCTAACTCGGTTTGAATGAGAAGAATATAAAACAGGATATTCCTCTATAGCAGATATTGAAGATGTAAAATAAGTATCCGCAAGATTTGGATAATTACCTCTCTCCACCTCAGCCCCGTGAATATTAATAAAATTCGCAAGCCTGTGATAGACATTTATCTTTATCAAATTGAGATAACTCTTTTCGCATAAATCTTTAGCATCAAGAAAAGCGACGTATGCTTTTTCAATCTCGCCGACTCTTTCGTAACATACTGCCTTATTTAATAATAATTTAACCTTTAGTTCATTCTTTCTGTATTTTTCAGCCTCTATATTTCCGGACTCAAAACTGTTTAAGGCTTCACTGTATAGGTTATATGCGTCCCTGTTTAAGCTATAGAGATCCTTATCCTTTTTCAAAGTCTTACCATCTAATGAAGGATCAGATGCATAAATATATTCGGCAAGATAAAACTTCAGAGTAGCAGAGGATATATCTAACAGATAGTATTTAGATTGCGCCTCTTGCTCAACCAGAGCAGCGGTCTCTGCAATCTGCTGAGATGTAACCTTTTCATTTTTTGCCTTTGCCTTTTGATTTAGTATCTCTTTTTCCTGATCTAATCTCAATTTGTAATAACTCTTTTTATATTCATCAATTTTTCCGATGAGTGTTTTACTCTTATTCTCCCATTCCTTGTCTGTATTTAATCCCTCTTCTGCAGCCAGAGCATATAGATTTACAATGTTCATCATTGATGCGAATGTTCCTTCTAGGTTATCATTCTTCTTTGACAGATTAGCTGCCTGATTAAAATACTTTTCGGCATCACCGGTCTTTCCTGAAAGTTGAGAGTAATATCCAAGATTATTCAGCGATCTTATTCTGGCGTCAATTGATACGGCTGTTGATGACTTTTCCAATAGAGCGACCTTCTTAGCGAGATTTTTTATCGCTTCATTATAATCGCCTTCACTAACTGCAATCTCTTCAAACATTGACAGATTAAGGAGCTTTTTACTCTGAGTATCCAATGGATAGAATATCTTGTTATTCCCTATTACTGCCATATCCGGTCCGGCATTATAGATAGAAAACGGACCTAAAGAGAATTGCCCATACTTAAACATTCGCAGTTTAAAATAATATTTCCTTTCATCATCAGGATATTTTTGAAGCAGCATATCCGCCTGATCAAGGTAGGCTCTGGCGCTGTCATAATCTTTCATGTTCATATAACAGTTGGCAATCTCCTGATAATACCGCGCTCTGTCAATATTGAGCCTGTTCTTGCCGGCAAAATCTATAATCTTTTTATACCAATTAATAGCTTCTGGGAATTTGTTATCATATCTGCTGAATAGGGCAAAATATCTATATAGTATCAGGTATTGCTCCTTATATTTTACAAACCCGCTAATCTGTGAAAGGGAATTATATATATCATGCGCCTTATTAATTTCACTATGCGCCTTATTAATCTCATCATTCTGCCAGAGCGTGTATCCAACATGAAAATAGAATATGGCTTTCTCTATATCCGATCCGAAGTTCCTTTTATACTTCTCAGCTAACTTATATGATTTTAAAGCGTTTGGATAATTTAGAAGAAGAAAATAGTTGTTCCCCATATTAAGATGCAGGTCGCCTTCATTGTCGGGGTTTACATTCTCATCATTCATGGTGAGAGCTTTTTCTAAAATTACAATATTCTGTTCCCACAGGTATCTTTCAAAATATTTATTAGCGTACTGTTCTGTCTTTTCTCTGTCGCTATTTCTGTCTTCGTCAATGTACTGATATATCCAGCTTTTGAGTATATATGCCTCAATAAATGCATCATTCATAAACAGAGCCCAGTCTATATTTATATCCGCCATTTTAAATGCCTGATATACATCTTCCAGCCTGCTATCCATTCCGTTCACAAGCGACTTCAGGTACAGAGCCTTCTTGGTATAGATATATGCAAAACCATAAATTGCCGCTCTGTTAAAGCCCATTCTATATACAGAGAGATCTTTTCTATAATTATCCTCAAGTTCAATTATGGATGATTCTCCCTTCCACGATGTATAGGTATCTATATATTTTATATGAGTCCTTGGCGCAAACTCACTATATACCTCAGGATATAATCTTTGATTAAATATAGGCGCAATAATATTTATTAGCTTCTTGTAAGTATCACTGGCATCTTTAAAATTTCCCGAGAGTTCGTTTTTTTCCCCAACCTGTTCATAATAGGTTATGAGCCAAAGGAATTTTTCTTTAAAATTTTCAGTCTTAAATCTTCTTAAATATCTGCTTATACCTGCGTTAAAATATTTTTCAGCCTCAACAAAACGGCTCTGCTTCCTCTCTATATCGCCAAATTTGATATTAGACAGATATGATGCAAAGTCATTCGGATGAGACAGAGTAATTGACTGAATTAGTTCATCCCTGCTATTATCAGTTGATCCTTTAATATCGTATAAGAGTCCGGCAACATGACATAGAACTGCTAAAATCTTCTTATTATCTTTAAATGAATCTTTATAAGCAGTTATATTCTTTATGTAAATATCAACGTCTGATGATCTAATTGCAGCATTAACAAACGGGACAATAAGATTTTTTATGATCAATATTCTCTGATTTTCATTACCGTTGGTGAAAACCTGTACTGCAGAATCTGATAATTGGCTCTTGCGAAGGTCATCACTGCATAGAGATATCTTTGTATGAATATCAAGTATCCTTTCAAAATTACCATGATTGCTTACAATGTAATTATACATCTTCAGCGCAGAATTATAATCTTTTTTCTTAAAATATGTATCGCCAATATCTTCAATAGCAAATGGAGTATAGTATCCGTTATTCTTTTCTAATTCAAATTTTTTGACTATTGAGACTAAATCATCTGTTCCCTTAACATTAAAAGGTTTATCTATGATAGATAAAATAAAAGAAGCATAATTATCCTTCTCATCTGACCTTTTCTTTATAATTGACGTTATCCTTTCAGCCTCGCCTCTGTTTTTGTTATTTATATAATATAGCGCCGCCTCTTCAAGAGCTCTGTTCACATAGACTTTAGATGCGTTATCGTTATTTCTACCATAAATATTATAAACAAATTCAAGCGCTAAGAGATATTTATCAACATCATCATAGTCTGTCATGAAGCTGTCGCATAACTCATATTGAAGTTTTGCATTACCCCTCTTTGGAATAATTCCTGTTTCAGGTATAATATTCAGGCTTATATTCTCTCCGATAATATCATTGTAAATGATAACGCCGTTATACTCTCTTGTATTTAATACAGGGAGCCATTTAGCTTTCAACGAAGATTCTGACCTTTTTGTCAGCGGATATGTTAATCCGCTATTCAAATCAATAAATCTTATAATAGACTTGTCTTGAATATCTAAAATACTATTGCCATTTGTATCTTTCTCAATGGATGAATAGATTAACTTGCTTGTATTCTCCATAAATGCAGGATTAAATTTTATACTTTTATCTGATATTATTTTATTCTCTGCTCCGCTTGCAACATCAATGGTATATAAATCTCCATTAACATTATCCCTGTATGATACAAATACTATTGTACTGCCATCCGGTGAAAATGACGGATACTCTCCGCTTTCTTGCGTTAATCTTCTTTTGTTTGAACCGTTAGATTCCATTATCCATATATTTGCAATGCCGTCTTTTGTTGATGAATATGCTATATATTTACTATCGGGACTCCACGCCGGACTTGAATTTTTTGTATTTATTACAACACCGCTGTCTTTATCTTTCTCAATTGTAATATTTTTAATTTTGTTGTCTAATGATGATAAAGATGAAACTGATTTCCTTGCCCCATCTATCAGCTTAGCAGGATCAATCTTCAACATAAAGATATCACCCTCAGGATTATCTCTAAATGATACAAAGGCAAGCCTTTTACCATCAGGTGATATGACAGGCATTATATCCTTTGCCGGATGAGAGGTTAATCTCACTGTAGTTATATCTGTCATTGATCTAAGGTATATGTCAAAATTTCCCGCATCACTATTTGATGAATAGAAGAAATAATTTCCGTCTCTTGAAATATCGCCGTCAGTCTCAACAGCCTGGCTTATTGTAATAGGAATAACTCTTCCAACATCAGATCTGTACTCTTTATCTATAATAGCACGATAGCTGAAATCAACCGCATTTTCATTCTTTTTATCATCACATGATAATATAAGAATCAGCAGAGGTATAATCAGATATAATATTCTTTTCATCATACTTACCTATTTTTTTCTCTCCCATTTCCCTGAGTTTTGCTGTATCCATTCCCCTTTTGAAGCCAAACCTCTCTGCTCCTCGGCAAATGCTCTTCCGAATTGAGATATCTCATTCTTATCCGGAATACTCCCCTTTGAAAGGTATATGGATCTGGCAAATATCTCATTTCTGGCTGTGTTCTCTTCATCAATCACTGTTGATAATATCTTCTTCTCCGCAGGGGATATTTCATATTTCTTGGTCTCCATATATTGAATTAAACCGCTATTGTTTTCCCCAATGGCTCCCTCGTTTTTATATTCTTTGATCTTATCATAATGGAACTCCCGGATCTTCATATATTTAAACAATTCCGGATCGCCTGCCATTTTCCCAGAAATATTCCTTTGACCGACAGTTGTCCTTACCGAGGATAAAGTCCATGCATCTTTTTCAATCTCCATGTAATCGCCGATTATCTGTCTCTCAATTACAGTCTTCTCGCCTGTAATGTTAACATTCGGCGGGCTTATACTGCAGCAACTGGGACTTGCACTGCAGCTTTCCATTGAACTGCATCTTGCCGTTAATGCCGCAGCAACTGCAACCGCAACCGTTATAAATCTCTTACACATCTATTCAGCCTCCGATACTTTTCGTAAATATTCTTGAATTGGTATTCTATCATATTCTATCTTATTATCTTCTATTCTAACCAGCAGGTTAAGCGCGTTTTTTGAAAATTCAACCGTTGTATAAACAAGTCCGTTATCTAATCTAAAATCAAAACTCTTTGGCATTGATTTATCAACAACATACTGCACCGGCGCTCCAAGTTTCGATTTACCCTGCTCTTCGCTTAAACCCTTCATAAGTCTGCTTGCAAACTCAGAACCGATTTTTGAAATAGTTATATAACCTGTGGCATTAAGTTCCTTGTTTATATCAAGACCTCTGCCGGAAACATTCGCATTTAAAGACAGATCAGCCTTCTTATCGCCTTTTTTTGAGGTCGGATCATCAAGCCTTGATATATCTATATCCACAACATCAAGGATAATCTGAAACTCCATTTTCGATGGTTTAAGATTAGCAAGATTAAGCAAAATAGATCTTCCGTAAATCGAGCCGCCCATAACAGAAGCTTTAAGATTCTTAATATTTAAAATATTATCCTTAAACTGCATATTCGCAGAGAAATCTTTCATATATTCATACGGGATATTCCGCGCAGGATGTTTTGCTTTTACCGAAGTAATTGTAAAATTAGGTTTTTCGCTGAAACGATCGCTGTCCATGACAACACTTTGGTTAACGCTTAGAGCCGATTTAATTATTTTTAATTCTTTAAACGGATATTCAAACGGGAAATCCATATTCAAGCCCGAAACAGACACCATCTCTTTATCGTTTCTTATGTTGAAATCCTTAAACTGAAGCGAACCGTTTGACACCCCTGTACTAAGATCACCCTTCATTGAAGCCGAGAGTTTAACCATACCCGAACTATCCCACGCCCCGAATATGTTCTTCATTGAAGGATTATTCAGCTCAAGAGACATCCTTAGATTTGAATCGGAGAAAGGCGCCTTTTTTAATTCAACCATACCGCCTGCGTTGAAAGCAAAATTCATCTTTTTACTGCCGAAGTATATGTTATCAATCGTTACTCTTTTGTTCCTGTTATCCTGAACTACTCCTGCCTTCAATTTAAGATCGTCAATGTTATAATCAGGCGCTATCGTAAGCATATCCAAGTTAGCCTTTACAACATCATTACCTAAATTAAAATTAGTGCTGATATTAAAATCTACAGGTTTTTTTATGGGGATGGAACTTATCTGTTTTCTAAATCTTCCCGGCACCATTGAAGCAAGAGGCGTTACATCTATCCTAAATTTCGGTATATTAATATCCCCCGTAACGGAGCCATCCATATTAATATCTCCGAATAGATTCATTGACACAGCTTTACCTGCTTCGGGATTAAAAAAATCGAAAGCGACGCTATTGATTTTTATTCTCTTAAAGTTGTTGTATCCCAATATGGATGTAGTAAATCTTATTCCGTTATCTCCGGATTTACTGCCTTGAACAACATAGGCAAAATGCGGAATATTAAGATCGCCGTTAAAATTCATATTTTCACCTGCTGCAATAACGGAGTACTTAAATACGAATTGAGGAAGAGACGCTTCAATATTGGGATTTCTAAAATATATATTCTTTAATGTTAATATTCCGTCTATATTAGGACTCTTCGCACCTCCCTTAACCGTCAATGGAAATAGTGATACATCGCCGCCAAATCTCATACTCCTGTCGCCTGTAATAGCAGCATAGTATGGGTATATATCTTTAAGCGGTATAATACTCTGATCCATTTTAATATTTAACATTTGCGACTTTGCAACATCGCTAACAGTACCCGACAACTTAATCCAATTGCTGTTCATAAAACTGAAGTTAAAGTCATTGATCTTCAATATATCACTAATCGGATTATAAAAAATATCATACGATATTAAAAAGTTGAACGGAGCTAAAAATTTATCATTAAGTTTTAAGGGTAGTCTGTTAGCCCCTATATTCAATGTGCTGTTAAATTCAGGCGTCTCGTCGTTTTTTAGAATCAGTTTCCAATTTAAAACAAGTTCCGGAACAGCCGAAATTGCCTTTGAATAAAATTTAGCGCTCATAAAATTTTGCGGGTTTAACTCAAACTTCAAAGTTTTAAAAATACGAACAGCATCTACGGACTTTGGAATAGTCTTTACAGGCGGTACATCTATATTAGCATTAAACGAAAGCCCTGTCATTTCGGCAGTAAAATCTTTGCCATTGACATAAACAGACAAATCATCAAGGATAAAATTCAACAGAAAATCTACGGCTATGGGAAGATTGACTTCATCGGATGAAGATTCTTTTTTTTCTTCTTTAGGCTTTTTTTCATCCTTTGGTTTATCCTCTTTTTCAGATGATTTTATTAAAGTTTCAACATTCCATTTATCGTTCTTTTGTATTAAATAAACTTTCGGTTTATAAATACCTATCTCATAAAACTTTATACTGCCGGTGAAAATCTTAAAAAAATCATAGCTAAAAACAAAACGTTCCATTTCAAACAGCTTTGCATTGCCAAAATCCTCGCCGCTTTTAATCAAAATGTTATTTATTACAAATCCCTTATATATGCCGAAGCTCTCCACTTTTAAGTCGATTGAACCTGTTGACATTTCGGAAAAATTGTTCTTTATTAGCGATTCAACAACAGACGGTCTTAGATAGAACTTTAAAAAAATAAGAATTACGATAACTAAGATAACAACAGCAATCGGTATTCTAATAAACAATGTCTTGGCAAACTGAATCAATATTCTACGACTCAAGGGTCTATCTTTCCTTTTTAACTTTTTTTCTTTTTTATTTTTTCCGAAAGATTTTTTCTTTTCTGCCGGGACATCTTTCTCGGATGAAACAGATTCTTCCGATGATTTATAATCCTCATCCGGCATAATCTGTTTCAATTCTTCGGTAATACTATGTTCCTTTTTCTTTCTGGTGAAAAAATCTTTAAGCCTTTTTAGATTTAGCATAGCAAGCTGCCTGTTATTTATTAAATTATATTATTATGAATTAATGGCATTTGACATTAGAATTTTAATATTTATACTCCGTTTAAACTACAGCAATTTAAAATTCAAGTAAAAGTTATAAAAAAAACGTATGAAATACAATATTTGGAAAAAAATATAATAACTCTCTTTATTACTTCTTCAAATCAGGATAAAACTTAATACTATTAATCATAGCATTTATCTCATTCCGATACAGACCAAAATAATTCTCTCTTTCTTCATCAATCGTAATAATTACTCCCGGTGTAAAATCAAATATCCAAATATCTGCCTTCTTTCTTTTTTCTCCATTACTTATTTTTATATTAAATTCATTATATTCTATTTTATAACCATCTACTATTAACTTATCACCCCTTTCTTTACTGACAGTAGCCTTCGCTAACAATACTTCAAAAATTTTCTCTGTAAACGAAAAACTTTTTTCTATTTCAATTTTATCATCTTCACTTAAATAAGAAATGTCTATACTGTATACTAAATCACCCCCCTTATTATAAGCTAAATATTTTATACTAGATTCATCTTTAAGACCGTTTACCCATTTAAAACTGCCGTAATTAGTCCTAAAAGCCTGACTGTCATCTTCCTTATATGATTTATAAAACTCCTCCCATAAATCCTTAACTGTTTTATTATAACTTTTTGTAAAAGTCGATCCTTCTAATAATAATGTTTTATCTTTTAGTTTTATATAGCAATTTTCTGCTTTTCTTAAGTACTCATTAAAATCTTTTTCGCCTTTTTTGCGTCTTTTATTAAATTCATAAGATACAATTACAGCAGGATTATTTCCAATCTTAATCTTCTCCCTGTGCACTTCTCCAAAGTATTCATCATATTCATATTTTTTTAATTCAGCCTTATGCTTAGCTATATCCAAATCAATGAGATTATCTAACTTGTCTGTCTTGGGAAGTTCCTTCAACATTATAGATATATATCCTCCACCTTTTGGTGTAATCATAAATCTATAATCTAAATACTCCTTAAACCCGTCCCATATCTCATAAGTACAGTAATGTAAATATCTCTTCATTGTATTCCCCCTGCTTTCTCCTTTAAATGAACCGCTCGTGCAGCCTGTTAGTAAAAAAAATATCAATAATAGTTTTAATACCTTTATACTCATAATCATCCTCTCAATCTGTTTTTACTTTTGTCTCGTTCTGAAACAGGTTTTCATATTAATAGTTAAATCTTGATATAGATTAACAAAACATTATTAATACTATATTGTCAATAGAACTTTAAATTGAGGCTCTGACCCCTAACCCTAACCCACATATTTCATGACGAAACAATTTTTGATTAAAAAAAGTCTTTGGTAAGAAAAAATTTTAAAAAAAGTCAACTGGGAGCGTTTATATAATTAATTAAGTTAAAATATTATAAACACAGAGTTAATTATATGCTAAATAAAAAATCAGAAGCAAATCTGGAAATTGCAAAGCTATGCTTGGAAAAGGAAGATGAAAACTTTTTCTCGGCAGGAGTTTCAAGGGCATATTATGCAATTTTTCAGGCAGCAAAATATTTACTTGAAAAAAATTGTTTTGATTATAAAAAGTTTAAAAGAAATGAGCCTAGAGCCAGGGCGCAAAGGGATTATGCGCATGGCAGCATAAGCATAGCATTAGCACATTTTTTGCGAATTAACGGATTTAACAGTCAAGATGATTTAAGGTTTATTGATGAGATATATATAACTTTCAATAGACTTTACAACTGGAGATTAAAAGGTGATTATGAAAAAATCGTCATTAGTAAAAAAAACTTGAAAGATGCAATTGAGTTAGCTGAAATATTTATTAATGAACTGAAAAAATATAATTGATGAGGATAAATTTATGAATATGACTAAGAAGGTTAAGCAACTGTTAAAAAAACATGTAAATATTGTCAAAAAAATGTATCCTGAACTTTATATTGAAGTTGATATGATTGGTGGGGACATTTTAGTTTCTGTTGATGATTCTCAGGATATTTCTAAAGAAGCTGAGTATAAAGCAGTAATTTTAAATTTTATTAAAGAATATCACAGGAGAGGATATTTTGACATTTACTGGGGAGTTGATTCTAATCTAACCTGCGACGATCTTAGCCTGTTAGAAGATTCTGATAAAATACCAGGGAAAGAAAACTCCAAAGAGTGTGTAATAAATTTTTAATTTATCGTAAGGGCATAAAATTTTGTAAGGCGAAACATGGTATACAGATAGTGCAAGGACATGGTATACAACGGTTGTTTCGCAGGGGATTGTTTTGCAACAGGTACCATTTGTAGAGACAATGCATGTGAAGTGACCCCCAAAAGTTGGACAAAAAATCTAATATTTGGGGGTATTTTTATGGGTAGAAAAACAAAGAAT
>WRGT01000047.1 GCA_009787025.1 Spirochaetota bacterium | reverse complement strand
GGTCTTTGTTCTATTGGTACGCTTTTATCTACAACTATCTCTGCTCCGTTTAACGGAACGTTTAAGATACTCAGTTCTGCTATTAATACTGTTATTAGCAATTTCTCTAAATATCTTAGGAAGTTATTCATTAATATTTTACCGGAATAAAGGAAAAAATTTTCTGTATATTTATGTATTGTTTTTTATATTTAATTAAAATTTATGTCAATAGTTTATTTGGATTTTTTATAAAAAAATATGCATTTTTTCGTCAAAAAGAAAAGATTTCTAAAATATGATAGCAACTCATATCATGTAATCTTTATAGATATATATTAAACCCTAACTACATTTAAGTTATGTAGTTTATTCCAGTTTTGGCAAACAGTTCTTGTACTTTTCGGGTTATTTCGGTACGATGATTTTCATCTTGTAGTCTGTGATATACCGTTGATAAAACGGTAATATCACCGGTTGGTATTTCTTATTTCTTATTTTTAATAATATCTACAACATCTCTTACATCTTGTGACGAATCTTTATCTATTACCAATATATCATTGCCTGATTGCACAACAGTAATATTAGATACGCCGACAAGAGCAATAGTCATACCTTCGCTTAATATGGTGCAGTTATTGCTTTTTACAAAAATTGAATTTCCGGGAGATTGAGTTCTATTCTCCGAGCTGTCGGGTTTTAGTATGTCATCAACCGATTTCCAACTGCCAAGATCTGCCCAGCCGAATTCTGCAGGTATAACCATTCTGTTATCGGAATTTTCAAGTATTCCTTTATCAATAGATATTGATTTAATCGATGAGTATATTTTACTCTTAATATCCCATATTCTCTTATCATTAGATGCAATCTCTTCATGACTCAGCGTTTCAAGGTTGAGAAATTGTTTATACATATCAGGCAGCAGTTTTTTAAACCATTCAATTATTACGGATGTTTTCCACACAAAGATTCCGCTGTTCCAATAAAAGTTACCTTCTTTAATATATTGTTGAGCAATTTTTAATGGAGGTTTTTCGGTAATCTTATCAACTTTTAATGCGCCGTCAACAAGCTCTGTTCCTTTAATATATCCGTAACCTGTTTCGGGATATTCAGGCTTAATACCAATCGTAGATAGATAATCTTTATCAGCTAATGGTATTGCCTTTGAAATTACCGAAACAAAACTTTTTGTATCTTTAATAAAATGATCTGCAGGCAATACTGCCATTACAGGATCGCCGTATTTTTTCTTTAAAAAGAATGCGGCGTATAGAACGGCTGCAGCAGTATTTTTTGCCGCAGGTTCGGAAAGAATTGTTCCGTTTAGACCTGTTTTTTTTATCTCAGACAGGGATAGTTCTTCGTACTTTCCCGATGAAACGATTATAATCTCCTCAGGCGATAGAGGTTTTATCCTCTTTATTGTTTCTTCAAGAAGAGTTCCTCCGCCGGACATATTATGAAACTGCTTAGGTTTATCCTCCGTACTCATTGGCCAAAGTCTTGTTCCGGCTCCGCCTGCTAATATTACAGGTATAATCATTTGATTGATAATGTTCCTTTTTCATTAAAGTTTATTCTAATAGGGGTTTTCTTTATCTTGTCGGGAAATTTTACCATGGAGTAACCTGCGAGCGAATAGTTCCCCTTACTTTCATTAAATGCTTTTAAAATAGAAGCTCCAAGAGCTTTAGAACTGAAGTCATTATTAATGCCTATAACAGATTCTCCCTGATTGTTTTTTATATCCTTAGTGTAACCGTCAACAAGTTTACTGTCATTGACCTTAAAGTCGTAATTTAGATCTTGAAAGAGCATTTCGGCTTTTGTTTTATTTTTTAATACTACATCGAAATTTACTTTTAGTTTAAGATCAAGGTCTGACGGGTCAATTACCTTTGCAGGATTTTTACCGTCAAGAATAGCGCCGAACATGTTTGTAATAGTATTAACATTGAGATTTTTATTTGCAGAATTTTTTATTGCAGCTTCTATTTCTTTTTGTGAAGGCTTGATTACAGAGAAGTTAGCAATATTGATTTCCGGTTTAATTGCAGGTATCTCTTTACTTAGTTTAAAATTGAACTTTAAATCTTCTGCAATAGCAGATACGGATTTAGGGAGAGGAATTACTATTAACATATCAACAACACATTCTAACGAATCTTTATTTGTATAATCTTTAACTATATTTATAATATCCAAATATTTAAGATTAACAAAAATTCTTGTTGTCTCTTTATCCTTTGCTTTGATTGAAAATTTATCGGAAGAGGTTTTAAAAAACTGTTTGTTTTCAACAAAAAAGGTCGATTCTATTTTACTAAGAGTAAGTTTTACAGGGTACGGATTATAAATTTCAATATCAAAAAGTAGTGTAATATCCAATAGACTTATTGAGTCTATATCAAAGTTTACTATCTTGGCTGTAGGCTGAGGTACTTTATAGCCTCCGATTTTATCAGGCAATACTCCGCTTTTACAACTTGATATTAATAATAAAAATAAAATAGCAGAAAGGGGCTTAAAGTTTTTCATTGTAATTGTCTCCTTGATTAAAGTATTTAATAATTCATATATGAAGCAATATATTATATTCTAAATGTAAATTATTTTTTTTATATTATTCAGTCTATATCCTCATCAAACAAAATTTGTTGATTATCTTCTTCTGTTCTATTAATTTCAATGCCAAGATGTTTATAAGAATTTATGGTTGCCATTCTCCCTCTTGGCGTTCTTTTAAGCAGACCGCTCTGTACTAAAAATGGTTCATAGTAATCTTCCAAAGTATCGGTCTCTTCTCCTACGGATATAGCGATTGTTTTTAGCCCTACAGGTCCTCCGTTAAACTTTTCAATTATTGACAGCAGGATTCTTCTATCCATTTCATCTAATCCAAGCTCATCTATATCCAATCTCTCTAAAGAATACTTTGTTGTTTCAAGATTAATCCTTGTATGATTCATAACTGTTGCAAAGTCGCCTACTCTGCGCACAAGCCGGTTTACTATTCGCGGCGTTTTCCTTGACCTTTTTGCAATCTCCAATGCTGCGTCTTCATCCATCTCTGTTCCTATAATTCCTGCCGAACGCAGTGCAATTTTTTTAAGATCTTCGATTTCGTAGTAATTCAACCGCAATGGAATCCCAAACCTGTCCCTGAGAGCTGCAGTAAGCAGTCCTGTACGCGTAGTAGCTCCAACAAGAGTAAACTGCGCAAGATTAAGCTTAATGCTCTTTGCTCCAATCCCCTGCCCTATTATAATATCAATAGACTTATCTTCCATAGCGGGATAGAGTATCTCCTCAATAGCCGGAGATAATCTGTGTATCTCATCAATGAAAAGTACGTCATGCTCTTCTAATCCTGTCAGTATGGAAGCTAAATCTCCTGATTTTTCGATTATTGGAGCAGATGTTGCTTTAATGTTGACACCAAGTTCCTGAGCAATAATAAATGCAAGAGTTGTTTTACCAAGTCCCGGAGGTCCTGAAAGGAGTATATGATCTAATGATTTTTTTCTAAGCTTTGCAGACTCTATAAAGACTTTTAGGTTTTCTGTAATTTTTTTTTGTCCTATAAATTCGTTTAAACGTGCTGGTCTTAATGATAATTCATGTTCGGAATTATCTTCATTTATCGTGTTTGAGTTTAAAATTCTGGATATCTGATCCATTTTATTATAGAGAGTAGTGTTTTAGTGTTTTAAGTATAGTATCTGCTGTTTTAAGTTCTAACAGTTTTTCACGAAGTTCGGCATTGTTCATCACCTTTGCTATATTTGCAAGGGTTTTAATATGCTGTGAAAGTTTATCTTTAGGAACAACGAGAAGAATTACTATTTTTACAGGTTCATTATCTATAGCTTCAAAATTTAATCCCTTTGGAACTAAAGCCATGACAGTTACTATATTGCTTACTTTTGAAGTCGAGCAGTGAGGTATGGCAATACCGTTTCCAATACCTGTGCTCATAGATTTTTCTCTTTCTATAAGAGCCTTTTTTATACTCTCGGCGTCTTCAATTGGAATATCTTTATTTTTAACAGCTAATTCAGCCATCTCTTCGATAATTTCCCATCTGTTTTTTGCACCGGGATTTGTTATAATATTATTTTTCTTTAAATTTTCAAACAGATTCATTTTAGCTTTTATTAAAATTTTTGATTTTAGTTAGTATTGCGAATATAGTGATTATAAGTCAAGTCTATAATATTTAGTTTTTTTGATAAAAGGGCAATCCGACATAATACACATGGCGATGAAACGATTAATTTGTATTAGCCGGCGCGGGTGCGCTGGTAAATTATTTGTCCGGTTTTATAAATATTTTTAACAAACCCGCTTTTATCTTTTGTGCTATCAAGCAAAATCGGTTCTATATCGAAGCTCACATCACGGGTTAATCGCCACAGTTGAGATGATGTTTTTAGCCAATCGCCGGAGAAACCATCAAAAATAACAGCAACATCAATGTCACTTTCTTCATGTGCTGTCCCTTCGGCATAAGACCCGTAAAGGACAATAGCGGCAGGTGAAAGCTCTTTTGCTACAATTTTAGCATATTGTTCAACTGTGTTTATAACTGTTTTTTTATCCAGCATATTATTTCTTTCGCTTGTTCTATTAATTCCATACAGCTTTCTTTAGACATTGTTGCAGCTATTTCGTCTTTGTATTCGGGATAGCGAGCTTCAATATTCAGTGGGTTTAATTTATCAATAAGACTCAGTTGTTCATCCGTCATTTTATTATATAGTCCGCATCTATTCGCGAGTTTAATAAGATTATGAATTTTAGGAGGCATTTCTCCTTCTGCGCAGTCTCGTGCGATGACAGCTTTTATGGTTATCATCTTTTGTCAATTACTTTATAGTCATTATTTTTTCTCTTTCCTAACTGCAGTTTTATGTCCATGTCCTGAAAGAATTTGTGTGTCATCAGGAAAAAATATAATGGAAAATAAACGAAGTTAAAAAATTTATTAAAGTTTTACTCTGTGTATAGATATATTATAATTTAAAGGATTTCAGAAATTTAAAATAGTCTATTCTAACATTAATACTTGACATTCTATTTTACATTACTTGAGTTTTTATTAAGTATGTTATGGGGGTTATGCGTTGTATGGTTTTTTTCTGCGTTGGTAATGGTTAGCGAGTATGGCGCATAGTTTTTATATAATGTACAATTGAGAGGTGTTATATGAAACAAAGGAAACATTGTAGAATATTGGTTTCTTTTGTAATTGTGTTATTAATTTCGATTATGTTAACGCCGATAGTTTTTGCTAATGCTGCAGAACCGCCGCTATTGACTATAATGGTTATTTTCCCGCCTGACGACTTAACATTATCGATTCGCTCTGCTGATGGAAGCAATACAAAAGCGGTTAAATTATATAAAAATCAAAAAGCATGGGAAGCGTATTATCGTTTTTTTCGTTGGATGGAAGACGCCCATATGCCATCGCTTGAAGGGGCGGTGCTTGTTGTCCAATCAAATGATAAAAATTTCGAATGTCTGCTGCCTGAATTTGCATTTAAGCGATACAACAACCTGCTTATACTTAATTTGGCGAACGAAAGTATTACAGAGGATCAGTCGCCGGCTCGCTCGATTCTGCTTGTGTCTATGCGTGTGATTTTGACTTTGATTATTGAAGGATTGATTTTTTTTGCGTTTGGATATAGAAATAAAGCAAGCTGGATAGCATTTGTTGTTATCAATCTGCTGACGCAAGGTACGTTGAATATGGTTTTTATCGGTCCGATTTTAAGCAGTTATTTTATTTTCGGGTTCATCTTCCTTGAGTTTTTTATCTTCATTATAGAGATGGCAGCGTTTCCATTTATATTAAAGGAACATAAGAAAAAACGAGCAGCCGCTTATGCTTTAACGGCAAATTTAGCCAGTCTTATTCTGGGGTGCATATTGCTTTCTTGCTTGCCGGTTTAAAAGTATTTATTCAAAGTGACGCAATTTAAAAAATTTTACCCTCATGTCAAAAACGGATTTATTTCTTTCTCTCTTCCTACCGTAGTTTCAGGTCCATGTCCTGAAAGAACTTGTGTGTCATCGGGAAAAATCAAGATTTTATTCTTTATTGATGATATTAACTCTTCATAGTTACCGCCCGGGAGATCTGTTCTTCCGATTGAAAAATTGAAAAGTGTATCGCCTGAAAAAAGTATGTTATCAATTTTAATAGATACCGAACCTTTAGAGTGTCCGGGCGTATGGAGTAATTGTAATGTTAATCCTGCCAGGTTTATTTCTCCGCTCAGTGGAAGATTTCTATCAGGAATAATTTTGCCCGGATTAGGTACGCCAAACATTCTGGCTTGAGTTTGTACAGTATTTATAAGTTCCGAATCGAGGTTACTTGCATAAAAATTTACATTAAATTTTTTTTTAATAATATTTACTCCGTCAATATGATCTATATGTCCGTGTGTTGCAATAATCGCTTCAAGTTTAATTTTTTCGGATTCAATCTTTTTTAGAAAAGGTTCTACGCCGGAACCCGGGTCAATTATGATTCCCTTTTTATCATTAACTATAAGATATGAATTAACCATGAACGGTCCGTTAGACAGTGTATAAATTTCCATTTTTTCTCTTAGAGATTTTTTTCTTTATAATATTGACATATACATATTTTGTAAATTATTATTTAATTATATAGTTGATTTTTTTAAATAATAAAATTACTTAAAGATATATGAGTTTTATAATAAAATTATCTTTGGTGGAACTATATGAAACTAAGAAAGAGCACAAGAGGAAAGATTTATACATCAATAACATTAATTTTGCTGATTTCATTAGTTATTCTCAATACAAAATATAAAGTCATAAACTGCAACATGAAAAGAGATCACGATAGTATGTCTGAGAGACATTATCAAAATATAAAAGATAAAATTGAAACGTTAGAGAAAAAAGAACCAAAAGACGATGTAACAAAAAAACGCCTTGCAGACCAGTATAATATTATTGGGATCCATTATCTTGATATACAGATGCTGGATTTAGCCGTTGAATCATTTAATAATTCGATAAAATATGGAAATAATACTGCTGATGTATTTTATTCTCTTGGACTTGCTTATGCCGGTAGAAGCGTTGAAAGAAAGTCATCGGAGGATGTTAAATTAGCTGAATATAATTACCGAAAAGCGGTATCACTTAACGGAAGATTGTATGATGCTAAATATGCTCTTGCAGTACTTCTGTTTTTTAATAAAGATAATGGACAAGATGAGGCTGTAAGCTTGATCAACGATATTTTAAGCAATAATAATACTCATTACTCTGCAAGGTTTGCAAATGGGAGATTTCAGTATGAGCTTGGAAATAAAAGCGAGGCTTTAGCTATCTATCAAAAGCTTGCTGCGGATATTGATAAAATGCCGCCTTCGGGAATAAGCAATGATTACAAAACTCAGTGTAATAACAATATTAAAAGAATAAAATCAGAATTATCAATGGAATAATGTTAAAGTTAGCGCCACTCTTCATCAGGTAGCGGTTTGCTTATATTCGGATCCTTTGACGCTTCTACAAATTTTTCCTTTAGTATTACTATATCAACTCTGCGGTTGTATGCTCTCCCTTCCGGAGTGTTGTTATTATCTATAGGTCTAAATTCGCCAAATGCTACTGATGAAAGCTGTTTTGGATTTACAGATTCTTCATTTGTCATATATAGTAACACAGCAAGGCTCCTTGAAGCAGATAATTCCCAGTTTGTTCTATAACCTTCTCTTAGCTGGGTTTGTCTGATTACATTGCTGTCCGTATGGCCCTCAATTCTTACAAAGTTTGGAACACTACGAACTATATTTGATACCTTTGTTAATACCGGACGCATTTCAGGCTTTAATCTTGCCGAACCCGAATCAAAAAATAAATCCGATGCAAGGCTTATTATAAGTCCTCTTTCATCCTCTGTTACACGTACAGCTTTAGCTTCAATCTCTGGTTTAAAAATCTCTGCAGCTTTTTTTAGCCGCTTACCAAGCGCTTTACCTTTATCAACCGAAGGGAGAGTCATTATAGTTTGACCCATCTCTGCGAGAGTTCCCTTTGATAAAGAACTCCCTCCTTCCATCATTCCTATATTGCCTCTAAAAGAACTGACTGCCATTCTGAAATCGTCAGCAACGCTTACAGTTTCATCGCCCATCATAATAATGAAAAAGCACATAAGGAGGTTATTCATATCCCCCATAGTAACCATCCATGACGGTGGTCCTTTTACCTCGCTCTTTTTTCTCTTCTTCATAATATTTTAATCACCTTTATCTTCAAGTAGATCAACTCTCATTTCCGGAGGGATAAAAGCGACGAGTTTTTCTTTTAAAATTCTTGGGTTATCCCCTGCTTGGATAGAGAGAACACCCATGACTGCAACAGACTTAAAAACAATTTCATCGCCCGTTAATAGATCTAAGGCTGTGCCTATAGGGGTTAGAACAAGGTAAGCCATAATAGCACCATATAATGTAGTAATCAAAGCAACAGAGAGGTAAGGACCAACCATCGATTTATCACTGAGATTAGCAAGAAGCATTATAAGACCCATGAGTGTTCCAATCATACCAAATGCAGGCGCAAGACCGGCAAAATCGTCAAATACTTTCTTGTTAGTTCCATGTCTTTCTGCCATCTGCTCAATATCTGTTTCAAGAATTACACGTACAAGCTCGGGGTCTGTACCGTCAACAACAAGCTGTAATCCTTTTTTTAAGAACGGATCATCAAGCGCATCAAGGTCATCTTCAAGTGCTAATAAACCCTCTCTTCTGGATTTTTCGGAAAATTGAACAAGAGTAACTATTAACTCAACAGGATTATATTTTGCCGGAAAAATTGCTATCCTCATAAAAGTAGGAATCTCCATAAGCTTCGAAAAGGGGTAGGATACCATCATAGCACACCAACCGCCGCCAATTGTAATGATAACTGAAGGTGCATCCCAAAACATCAATAATTTTCCACCGGCAACAAGAATACCAAAAATTAATGTTGCAAATCCTGCTATAATACCTGTTAATAATCCAATGTTCATTTTTAACCTTCAATATTTATTTTATAGAAATTGTCTCTTCCAATAAAAATTATATATATATAAATTATAAAGAAAGGGTTATATATGACTTTCTTCTAATATATTGATAACTATATATTTCTCAATCGGGAATATTTAAATTATTCTTGAGTGTAAAATTTGAAAAGTTATTTAAGTGATAGACTTCAATTGTAGTGGTTTAAATGATGAATAGTTGAAAATTGTACTAATTATTTATATTTTACAGCTATGACACTAATTCTAAAATCTACGTGTAATAATCCCCATTAAATTATACGCAAGCTGAGCTGCGCTAAAATTCGATACCGAAGAATTACCCGCAGGCGCTAATTCAACAATATCAAAGCTTATAATTTTTTTATTCATTGGAATTGAGTTTATGAAGGTAAAGAAATCATACCATAATAAACCTCCGGGTACAGGCGTACCTGTGTGCGGAATTACCGAAGGGTCAAAGGCATCTACATCAACCGATATATAAATATTCTCAGGGAAATTATCCGGAAATTCAATAGTAAATTTTTTATCTTTATATATATCCGGTGCATTATAACAGATAATCTCCTTATGCTGATCCCTGTAGTTCTTCTCCTCAATAGAAAAACTCCTTGTTCCAATCTGTATAATAGGTATTCCGTTTTCATGAACTCTTCTCATTACACATGCATGGGAAAATTTTGATCCCTCGTACTCGTCTCTTAGATCAGCATGGGCGTCAAAGTGTACGACTCCCATATCCTTAAAAAATTTTTTTGCAGCAATTATTGAACCATAGGAGACAGTATGTTCTCCTCCGAGTATTACAGGGATTTTTTTCATGGAAAAAATAGATGCTGCGGCTTGTTCAATCTTATTTAGTACGTTTACGTCTCTTCCTTTGCAATCAACAGGTCTATGAGTAAAAATTCCATATTCAAGCGGGATAGATATTCCGTCATAAGATTCAAGTTGTTGTGACGCATTAATTATTGCGGCAGGTCCGTTTTTGGTTCCGGTTCCATATGAGACTGTTTTCTCATAGGGAACAGGGAGTATATGAAAGGTCGAATCTTCTTTTGATCTTTTTCCTCCCTCGCTTTCAAGAAAGAATTTTTTTGCTTTCATGAAAGCCTCTCTTTAAAATCATCGTAGTCAAAACTCTTTCTGTGAAGTATCTCTTTAGATTCCGAATTGATATAATATATATCAGGGAGTTTAATGCCGTTGAAGGTATTAGTTTTAACCATAGTATAGTGCGCCATATCCGTAAAGACCAATCTATCGCCAATATTTAAGGGCTTGTCAAATGAATACTCGCCGATAATATCTCCGGCTAAACATGACAGCCCGCCAAGCCTGTATGTATATGGCAGAACATCTGGCTGCTCAGAGCCTATGATAAACGGCCTGTATGGCATCTCAATAATATCAGGCATATGCGTTGCTGCGGATGTATCAAGTATTGCTATGTTTTTGTTGTTATCAATTATATCTAATACTGTAGAGACAAGAAAACCAGTATTCAGCGCCGTAGCTTCACCCGGTTCAAGAAATATATCTGCATTGTATTTTTTCTTAAAGCTATTAATTATCTTTAAGAGCAGATCTATATCATAATCATCCCGTGTAATATGGTGACCTCCTCCAAAATTAACCCATTCGCACTTAAATAATAATTCACCAAATTTTTTCTCAACAACCTTTAGAGTTCTCTCTAAGGAATCCGAATTATTTTCACAGAGTGTATGAAAGTGAAGTCCGCTTATATATTCAGGCAGTTTATCAGGGAAATTTTTTCTTGTTATGCCTAATCTTGAATATGGCGCGCACGGATCATATATCTCTGTGGAAACTTCATTGTGTTCGGGATTGATTCTCAATCCGAATTTTATTCTGCTTATGTTTGCTTTAATTTTAGGTTTAAATCGTTCATATTGGCTTATTGAGTTAAAAATTATATGGTCGGATAGTGTAAGGAGTTTGTCAAAGTCTTTGCCGCTATATGCTGCGGCAAATGAGTGTACTTCGCCGCCGAATTTTTCTTTTCCAAGTCTTGCTTCATGGGGCGAGCTTGCGCAGGTTCCTGCAAGATATTGTTTTATAATATCACCTGTACAAAACATGGAGAAACTCTTTAGAGCTAATAATATTTTTGCGCCTGTCTCTTTCTGTACATGTGAAAGAATTTCCAGATTCTTTTTTAAAAGGATTTCATCTACTACAAAACATGGTGTTTCAAAAACCGAAAAATCTATCACTGAAATTTTTCCTTTTATTTTAAGACTATCTCTTTCCAGGGCAATCCGTATATATTCAACGCGTCCATAAACGGATCCGGATCAAGCTGTTCCATATTAAAAACACCCTCTTTTTTCCATATACCCTTCATTATCATCATTGCTCCTATCATTGCAGGTACGCCAGTAGTATATGAAATTGCCTGAGATTTTACCTCTCTGTAACATTCCTCATGATCGCATATATTGTATATATAGTATTCTTTGGATTTTCCGTCTTTGATCCCTTTACAAATACACCCAATACATGTTTTACCTTTTGTTGTTGCTCCGAGTGAACCGGGATCCGGCAGAAGCGCTTTAAGAAATTGAAGAGGTATTATATCAACGCCGTTAAATTTTATCGGCTCAATAGATGCCATACCGATATTTTGAATAACCTCAAGGTGCTTAAGGTAATTGTCAGAAAAACTCATCCAGAACTGCGCTTTTTTGATTGTCGGAATATGTTTTACTAAAGATTCTAACTCCTCATGATATAATCTATATATATTAAATGTTCCGACATTCTCGGGACATTCAAACTTTTTGCTCATAGACATAGGAGGCGTTTCAACAAACTTGACCTCTTCCCAATGCCTGCATGGAGCGGTTATCTCTCTTATATTTATCTCCGGATTGAAATTTGTTGCAAACTGATGTCCGTGATTTCCGCCGTTTACGTCAACAATATCAAGTTCATGTATCTCATCAAAGTGATGTTTTAATGAATATGCTGTGAATACATTTGTTACGCCCGGGTCAAATCCGGAACCGAGCAATGCCGTCAGACCTGCATTTTTAAAACGATCATGGTATTCCCATTGCCATTTATAACAGAATCTTGCTTCATCGCGGGGTTCATAATTTGCAGTATCAACATAGTGGACCTTTGCTTCAAGGCAGGCATCCATTATAGTAAGATCTTGATAAGGCAAAGCAACATTGATTACAATATCCGGTTTAAAGTCTTTTAAGAGTTTTACAAGTTCGGGTACATTGTCGGCATCAACCTGTTCTGTTCTGACAGGTCGTTTTATATTTGATGCTATATCTTTACATTTAGAAAGGGTTCTGCTTGCAAGACATATCTCTTCAAAAACCTCAGGCGCCTGCGCGCATTTATGCGCAACAACGTTACCAACTCCGCCTGCGCCGATAATCATAACCTTTCCCATGTCTAAATCTCCTTATTTCTCAAAATATGTATATCCCCTAAGACCATTGTCATAGGCTTTCATGATTTCTCTTCTTTCATTTGCCGTAATTTTACCCTCGCGAATTGCCTGCTCTGCCAGTTCGCGGAAGTCCAACAGCATCTGTTTCGGATTAAACTCAACGTATGAAAGGACATCGGCTACAGTGTCTCCTTCGATTTCACGCACAAAGTCATAATCGCCGTTTTGATATATTCTTACACTTACTACGTTAGTGTCTCCAAAGAGATTATGAAGATCGCCAAGAGTCTCCTGATATGCCCCTACGAGAAATATTCCAAGATAGTAATCTTCATCGTGCTGAAGTTCATGTAATGGGAGTACGTGCTGGACATCATGCAAATCTATAAAGCTGTCTATCTTTCCGTCACAATCGCATGTAATATCTGCTATTACGGCATTTCTGGTGGGCATTTCCGTAAGTCTATGGAGCGGTATTATAGGGAAGAGTTGATTTATTGCCCAGTGGTCAGGCGCAGATTGAAATACGGAAAAGTTACAGTAATATATATCTGCAATGGCTGATTCTATGTCGCTAAGATCAGGCGGGTATTGTTTCATCTTCTTTTTTTCTTTGGCAATAATACTGATTATATTCCAGAAAACCGTTTCTGCAAATGAACGTTCCCTGAGTGAAATTTTTCCATGCTTAAATAGATCGCGCACCTCGTCTCTGTAGTATAGAGCGTCATTATAGCACTCCTGAATATTTTTTAGATTCATAGTATTGAGGATGTAGTATAGACTTTTTATCAGATCATGTGAATTTTCAGGAGGAGTTTCAGGTATTGCCTCAATCTCAAACTTTGCCACGTCAAGTACATTAAAAACAAGTATGGAGTAATATGCAACAGTTACTCTGCCTGACTCTGTTATTATAGTGGGGTGTGGAATATTTTCACTGTTCATTGTAGATTGTACAATCTCTATTATGTCAACGCAATATTCGTCAATGGAATAGTTTCTGCTGTTTGAAAAGTTTGTGTTTGAGCCGTCATAATCTACTGCAAGTCCTCCGCCAAGATCAAGATAACCCATTGGAGCTCCCTCTTTTACAAGTTCCGCATATATCCTTGCGGCTTCAACTACTGCAGAACGTATATCGCGTATATTCGGTATTTGCGACCCAAGGTGGTAATGGAGGAGTTTTAATGAGTCGAGCATATTCTTTGCTTTAAGAAAGTCAACAGCCTCTATCAACTGAGTTGTATTCAGACCAAAGATACTCCTGTCACCGCCTGATTCGGTCCAGTGACCTCCTGCTTTTGAGGACAATTTTATCCTCATTCCGATTAATGGCTTTATCTTTAATGTTTCCGAGCGCTGCATAATAAGTTCAAGTTCGCCCGGTATTTCCACTACAAAAAAACATTGAAATCCCATCTTAACAGCATAAAGTCCTAAATCTATAAATTCTTCGTCTTTATATCCGTTGCAGATTAGACATGCCTCTTTATCCTTCATAATGGAGAGCGCTCCGATAAGTTCGGCCTTACTTCCTACTTCAAGTCCGTGGTGATAGCATTCTCCATATTTTGCAACTTCTTCTATAACCTGTTGCTGCTGATTTACCTTTATTGGATAAACTCCCTTATATTGACCTTGATAATTATTATCCTTAATAGCTTTTCTAAATGATTCATTTAGGTGGGATATTTGAGCATCAAGGAGATTTTCAAATCTTAAAAGAACAGGCATTTCAAAACCGCGCTGTTTTATACCGGATAGTATATCCATAAAACTTACGCTTACATCGGATTTCTTGCCAAACGGATTTATCATTACTTCGCCATTTGAAGAAATATTAAAATATCCTGCCCCCCAGTTTTTTATCCCATATAGTTCTTCTGATTTTTCTACAGTCCAGCGTTCAAGGAGTTCTTTTTTTATCATAATACTCACTGCCTAATATAGATTATATTTTGTAAGTATTTTTTAGAATAAGTTTCATTGCAAATGTTTTTTGAAGTATGGATAAATTTGTTATAAAACAGGGGGTAAAAGCCCGCATGATGTTTACATCTATCGCTTTTGGGCTGTTAAGGACAGATGCCAACATTGCAACGCCCTGTTCGGTAAAAGCATACGGCATAATTCGTTAATAAATATTGTCAATATTTTTTGTACTATTATCCTCCCAATGAGACATAATTTTTTGTTAATAAATTTTTTAAAAAGTCCGAAATGATATATATCAGGGGCTTTTTTATTAAAGATGAAGAAGATATTAATTATTTTATTCACATTATTAATTTCAGTAAGGATTTTTGCATCTGAAGAGATTGAGAAGCTTGATAATCTCTCATTTCAGGATAATCCAAAGATAAAATTGATAAGAGATGATATTAAACAGACGCTATTTACCGTTAAAAGCGGAAGACCTGAAAAAAATCTTCCTGAGCTTAAATTCTATACCTATACAGTGAAAGAGAAAGAGAGTTTTTGGGTGGTTATGTCAAAGTGTTCGCTTGATATGGATACGCTTATGACTGTAAACGGTTTAACATCTCCTTTTCAGGTAGTTCCCGGAACTGTTCTTTACATTCCCAATATGCGCGGTATTATAATTTCGGGAGATAACTTAAAGGATGTCTATACTGTTACTGCTGCAGAGAAGATAAATATAAGATATGTTAAGACTGTAAATAAAAGCGAATCCTTGCAAAAGAAATTTATCTTTATTCCATGCGGAAAAATCTCCTCTTTAGAGAGATCGTTATTTCTTGGCACTGCTTTTCTCTCTCCACTCCAGTATGGTAAAACAACATCTGGTTTTGGCAGCAGGAGAGATCCGTTTAATAGCAGAAGAACGGAATTTCATAAGGGGATAGATATTGGATGCCGCATCGGAACAAATGTTTGCTCTGCAAGGAGCGGAGAGGTAATTTTTTCAGGATATGAAGAGGGGTATGGGAATCTTGTTATTGTAGAACATGAATTCGGTTACAGAAGTTATTACGGGCATTTAAGTAAAATACTGGTTAAAAACGGAGATCCTGTTAAATCAGGCAGTTTGATAGCCCTTTCAGGAAATACGGGCAGATCAACAGGTCCGCATCTTCATTTTGAAATAAGGAAAAACGGTAAAGCCTTAAATCCGAACTCTTTTTTAGCCGGAGGTCATAGATAATCAGCTTAAGTATTTTTCCGCTATAGTATCAACCAATTCTTTCACAGCGCCATTTATGGATATAGTCTTTATTCTTTCACCCTTTGCAAAGAGGAGCATTTTACCGTTTTGTCCGCCGGCAAGTCCAAAATCCGCTTCGGATGCTTCACCCGGTCCGTTTACTTCACATCCCATAATTGCTACGGAAATTCTTTCATTTCTTTTGGTGAGATTTTCGCCGAATCTCAGATTAAGTTCTCTCTCAACATCCTGAGATAATGTGAGTATATCAATATCTGTTGCTGTTCTTCCGCATGTCGGGCATGAAATTATTCTTATTGGAGAAAATTTAAGATCTAAAGACTCAAGAATTTTTGAACCGGTAACCGCTTCATTTACAGGGTCGCCTGTCATTGATACTCTTATTGTATCGCCGATGCCGTTCATTAATAGATGACCAATCACTATTGCGCTCTGTGTTATACATGAAAGACCGTAGCCTGCTTCGGTCAGTCCAATGTGAATCGGATAGTCTCGCAGATTTGAGAACAGTTTATTTGCCTCAATAGTTGTAAAAATATCCGAACATTTAATTGAGACAACAATATTGTCAAAGTTGTTATCTTCAAGTATCAAAATGTTTTCCATTGCCGAATCTACAAGGCTTTCAGGCGTTACATGGTGATATTTTTTTTTATTGATTGATCCGCCGTTTACGCCGATTCTAATCGGCACATTATGTTCAGATGCAGCTTTGACTACTTCTCTTACTTTTTTTTCATCGCCGATATTTCCGGGATTAATTCTGATTTTTGATATGCCGGCATTAATAGCTGCAATTGCAAGTCTATGATCAAAGTGAATATCCGCAACAAGTGGTATTGGCGATAATTTTATTATTTCAGATAGAGGTTTAATGCCGTTTTCATTTCTTACGGCAAGTCTTACTAATTCGGCGCCGTGTTTTTTTAAGTTTTCAATCTGTAATAGATTTTCTTTAACATTTTCAACAGGAATATTTGTCATTGATTGAAGAACTATTTTAGAGTCTCCTCCAATAGAAATATTTCCAACATTTACTTTATTTGTTTTTTTTCTGTTAATGTATTTATTCATAAATAATACTTTATTTTAGATAAGCGTTTAAAGCAATTATTTATTCAATGAGGAAAAGTAGGGGCGGCATTCTGCCGCCCGCACATATAAGTCAAAATATTACAATGATGCTCCAAATACAACTCCAAGAGACCAATCTCTGTTTTTGTCAAGCGCGTCGGTCAAAATAAGATCAAAGTTTAATTTATACCTTTTATCTTTCAGAGCAGCAATTCTAAGACCGGTATTAAAACAGCCTCTATTCCATGCATTAGCTCCGCCTGCCTCTGTACTGTATGAGTAGTTGGAAAAATCATTGATCCAATGTACATAATGCTTTAAATATTTCGGTAGTAAATCAAGGTCAAATCCCATAGAAAAATCTATGTTTTTGTTTTCATTATCAATAGTTTTTTTGCCATAGAATGTATGACCTATAACTATTGTGGTTTCAGCAGGCATTGAGAAAAAATCTCCCGGATATGTTGCTGCAAAATATATTTGCTTGTCATCTCTGCTGTCATCACTGCCATTGATATTTATTTTCTGATAGTTTCCGCCTATTGCAAGACCCTTAGTAAACGACCACTTTAGATTAAAGAGCAAGTCATTTGTTTTACTGTCACTTCCAAAATCCGGCTGCATATCGTATGTCCCGCCAATTTCCAGACTTGTTCCGGCAATGCCGATATGTACAAGTACCTTAGGAACATTGTAGGTGCCTTCATCTGCATTGATATAATGATAACCTAAATCAATACCAATTTTATTGCCTTCCCATCCAGTATGAGCTGTTGGCGTAGAAATAAGTCCTGTTGCGCCGCCAAAACTTTGACTTTTAAAAGGCTCTGCTTGTACATAACTTGCGAATGAAAGAGTTATTAACAATGCAAAAGCCATAGATAAAACGATTCTTGAAACTATTTTCATAAAATAATTCCTCCATAATTAAATTAATTCCTAACTAACAAAGGTATTTTAATGGCTTATTTTTATCAAGCTTAATTTATAGATAATATGATGAATAAAAAATTTTTGATCTGATTTTAAATTTGGGCAGAATGGATATGTTTGGCAGTATGAGTTATTTTCTATATTAAATAAATGTTGTACAAAAATTTTTTATTGAAATGTCAATAATATCATTTACTTGACAGCGGCTTTTATATAATAAAAAATTCGTTTAAAATTTTTTCTCCTCATCTATCTGATTGAAGAGATATGGGACCTGACTTTATGAAAGATATTTTTTCTCCCGGCGGTTTTCTTGATATGGAACTCTCTGAGTATGAGTATAGGGAGAGTCAGCTTGTTATGGCTGAATTTATTTATGAGAGATTATTTGAAGGTGAGAATGGTATTGTTGAGGCAGGTACAGGTACGGGAAAAACAATGGCATATCTTATACCTGCGCTTAAATTTGCATTAGAGAATGATTTTAAAATTGCCATTACAACAGAGACAAAGGCGCTTCAGAAACAACTCGTTGATAAGGATATAGCAGCCGTTCAAAAAATATTTAAAAATCATCTGGGCATTGATTTTAAGTTTGCGCTGGCGCTTGGGAGTTACAATTACCCTTGCAGAAGAAAATTTGAACGTCTTTTAAAAAAAGGCGGTTTTGACCGGAACGATATGACTTACTTAAATAGATTAAGCAGTCTATTTAAAGAGAAGCGTATTTTTACATTCTTTGATGTGGAGATGCCCGGTTATTTATGGGAAGAGATAGGGAGAGATTCTGACATTTGCGGTTATCAAAAATGTTTAATGTCGTCAATATGTCCGTTTCAGGCAGCAAGGAGAGAATGGGCGCAGGCTGATCTGCTTATAATGAATCACTATCTGTTTTTTACTAATGTTGCTTCAGGCAGAACTTATCTGCCGGTATTTGACGGGGTGATATTTGATGAGGCACACTCGGTTGAATCAATTGCATCAAAACAGCTTGGGTTTTCAATTGATTATGATTTTTTAATTAACCTGCTTCAGAAATTTTACCAAAAGGGTAAATACAGTATAATAAATAACTTTAAGGATAATAAACTTAGGGAAGATGCAATCCTGTCTGTTGAATTGATAGTAAAGGATGCTCAAATATTTTTTGAAAATGTACGAAACCTGTTTCAGGGCTTAGAGACTGTGCAGAGAATAACCGCACCGTCTGTAGATGGTGAAAAACTTGTATCGGAGATAAAAAAACTTATATCCATATTAGACGTTGTAAAAGATGATTTTGAAGATGATGACCTCCGCATGGAATTGGACCCTGCAATGAATAAATTAATTGCATATTGTGAATCGCTTATTTCATTCCTTAACCTCTCTTATGAAAACTATGTTTACTGGATTGAGCGGAGTGACAAGGAACTACTTGGAAATATATCGTTAGTCGGCAGACCAATAAATATAGATAATATTATGAAACATGAAGTATTCTCATTTTACAAGTCGTCAATATTTGTATCTGCAACACTTTCAATTAAGAATGACTTTTCTTTTTTTATGTCCGTAATAGGATTTGAAAACGGGAAGGGTATTGTTTTAGAATCTCCGTTTAACTTTAATGAACAGATGGTTATATATTTGGCAGGTGACATGCCTGCTCCCGATGATGAAGATTATCCTTTAGCAGTTGCAAATACATCGTCCGAAATAATTGAACTTCTTAATGGGAATTGTCTTCTTCTGTTCACATCATATAGCATGTTGAAAAAGGTTAAGGTATTGTTAGAGGAAAAAATTGATAATAAAATATACTCTCAGGATTCAATGAGCGCATCAAAGGCTTTGGACTTTTATATAAATGATGACAGCTCGATACTCATGGGCACACATTCTTTTTGGCAGGGTATAGATCTTCCGGGTGATCTCTTAAAAGGGGTAATTATTGCAAGACTGCCCTTTGCTGTTCCTGATACGCCTATTATGGAAGCAAAGTTTGAGAAATTGAGAAATGACGGGAAAAATCCCTTTGTAAACTTACAAATCCCTGAGGCTGTTTTAAAGATGAGACAGGGCGCAGGGAGACTCATTCGCAGAGGTACTGATAGAGGAGTTGTTGCCATACTCGATTCGCGGATTAAGACAAAGGGTTATGGTGCGATATTCTCCGATTCTCTTCCCGAATGTGAAAGGAGCTTTAGTTTAAAGGAGTTTACTAAAAAGTATAAGGCTTTGATGGATGTTACTGATAATTAGTTTTTGGTTTAAGTCAATGCTCTGTATCCAATATCCTTTCTATAGAATGAACCTTCAAATTTTATCTTATCAATTTCGTCATATATATTCTGCCTTGCTTCATTTAGAGAATTACCAATTGACGTTATACTAAGAACTCTTCCGCCGTTAGTTACAATATTTTTGTCTTTGAACTCCGTACCTGCATGGAACACCATTATCTTATCAGAAATTTTATCAAATCCCGTTATTACTTTATCTTTGTCATAATCTCCGGGATACCCTTTGGAAGCAACAACAACCGTCATTGCATGTTTATCTTTAAATTTAATATGAAATTTATCTAATGTAGAATCAACAGCGCTGTTAAGCATATCCCCAAGTTTAACATCAAGCAATGGGAGTATCACCTGCGTTTCGGGATCGCCGAATCTTGCATTAAATTCCAGTACGGTAATTTTATCTTCATCAATCATAAGTCCTGCATATAAAATTCCTTTAAATGGAATACCTTCTTTTCTCATTGTATCTATTACAGGCTGGAGAATTTTATCCTTAATATACTTCATCCTCTCGGTCGTAACAATTGGCGCCGGAGCATAAGCGCCCATACCTCCCGTATTAGGTCCGCGATCTCCGTCATAAACTCTCTTATGATCCTGCGCTGCAACAAGCGGAATAACAGTAACTCCGTCGGAGATTGCAAGCACAGAGGCTTCTTCCCCTTTGAGGAATTCCTCAACAAATACTCTTGTGTCTTTCTTTACATTTTCATTTATAAATAAGAGAGCTTCGTCTGTATTTTGAGGTATGCCAACGCCTTTTCCTGCGGCTAAACCATCCAACTTAATAACAATGGGGAACTTATCCTGTTTTTTTATAAATTCAATAAGAGGTTCTTTGCCTGTAAAGTCCCAGTGAGCTGCAGCAGGTACATTAGAAGTCTTCATAATCTTCTTGGCAAAGAGTTTACTGCCTTCAATCATGGCAGCTTCTTTGGAAGGACCAAAGCATCTTATACCTTTGCTATTTAAAAAATCCGTCAGACCGTCTACAAGGGGAACCTCAGGTCCTATTACAACAAGGTCTATTTTATTTTCAAGGGAGAATCTTGCAATACCTTCAAAATCATTGACCTTAATGTCTATTCTGTTATTTGGCAGGATGCCTCCATTACCCGGAGCTGCATATACCTCTTTTGAACTTCCGTCGTTTAGTAATCTCCATGCTATTGCATGTTCTCTTCCGCCGGAACCGACAATTAAATATTTCATAAATTTACCTGTTTTCTATATATTCGGATATTTGAGAGTAGTCAATTTTGTTTATACTCTTTAAAAATTCTGCAATCTTTTTACTTATTGTTTTTACCCCGCCTGAAATTTCAGATTCAATATTAAGCGGCAGTACAGGGTCATGGAGTGACAGCCTTAGGAGAAACCAGCCCTTTTCATTTTCCGATCTGCAGGAGATCCTTATGCCTTCAAAGTTATTCGGAACAATTGACCACCCGTTTATGCTTTGAAGATAATCTTTAAGGCTTTCAATAATAGACTCTCCTTGCGCAGTAAAATTATCATCAAGGAGTTTAACTCTAAACTCTTCCTCTTCAACCGGTTCTATTAGTCCTTTAAGAAGAGTCATAATGCTCTTACTGTTTTCATTAAGTCTGGCAGCCATTATTATAATCTTTGCAACAAGGTATGCTCCGTCGTCTAAAAAGTAGTTTTCTTTTAATGCGCCATGACCTGATGTCTCAATTGCCAAGTGGCACTCCTCGCCAAGATTGTTAAGCCGCAGAGCTTCGTTTATTACGTTTTTATATCCGCGCCTAAATCTGTGGTGTCTGCCGCAGAGATTTTTCTCAATAAAGAGGGTGAGACCGTCTGATGTGACGGAATCTGTCACAATTGTAGTATTCGGATGCTCATCAAGTACAATTGATGCTGCAAGTGCAATAAGTCTGTTTCTATTAATAATCTCGCCCGAACCGTCAACAATAGCTGCGCGGTCAACATCCGTATCAAATATTATACCAAGGTCGGAGCCCGATTGAATAACAGCATCTTTAATTGCATCCATAGCCTTATTGTTCTCAGGATTAGGTTCATGATTAGGGAACATTCCGTCAGGGTCAAGAAATCTGCTGCCCGATGTATCTGCGCCAAGTGGTTTTAGAACCCTATCTACAAAAAAACCACCGGCTCCGTTTCCTGCATCAACTGCAATCTTCATTCCCTTAAGCGGACTATTATAGTTTATTCTGCTATTAATACCGCTTCTTATTTTTTCTATGAAGAGATTGGAGTAACGATCCATTAAATCAATTTTTTTACATGTTACATTTTCATCGGAATATGGTTTTTCATGTTCTGCGATTGCAAGTATTTTGGAAATATCGTTTTTTTCTAAACCGCCGTCAGATGTAAAAAACTTAAATCCGTTTCTATTAAAGGGGAGATGGCTTGCAGTTACCATTACGGCTCCGTCACATTTAAACTCTTCAAAAATAGCACTCATGAACATTGCAGGAGTAGATGCAAGTCCTGCATCAAATGGAGAGCTGTTTAAACTTAATATTCCGCGCATAATCCCGTTTTTTAAGATTGTACCGCTGATTCTTGAATCTGTTCCTACTGCAATTTTAACGTCTTTAGCATCTATACTTTTTTTTTCACATAACCATTTCACAAAGGCAGAACCTATCATAGATGCAATTTCAGGCGATAGATTGACTTTTTCATCGGCGCTTTCAACAGCGACACCGCGTATATCGGAACCATTCTGTAATTTTTTCCAATCTATTTCCATTTAAACTGCCTCGGAATTTTTACTGCCAAGATAGTCCGAAATCATTTTATCATATTCCGATGTTGTTTTATAGACTTTGTATGCAAGATTAAGATTTGTCTTATACAAAACTTTTCCATTGTTCTGTTTCATGTCGTTTAGCACAACCTCATAATCCTTCGGATCAACAATTACGGTTACGCTCTGAAAATTTTTTGCCGCTGATCTGAGCATTGCAGGTCCGCCGATATCAATATTTTCAATGGCATCTTCAAATGTACAGTTCGGTTTTGAAATAGTCTCCTTAAACGGATAGAGGTTTACTACTACCATATCTATAGGTTCAATATTATGCTTTTTCATTGTTTCAACATGTTCTTTATTTTCACGAAGTCCAAGCAGTCCGCCATGTATCTTCGGGTGAAGGGTCTTAACTCTGCCGTCCATCATCTCTGGAAATCCAGTATAATCGGAAACATCCGACACGTTAAGTCCTGCATCGCGTAAAATCTTTGCAGTTCCGCCAGTAGATAGAAATTCAACTTTGAATTTTGCAAGTTCTTTAGCAAATTCAACAGATCCGGATTTATCCGAAAGACTTATTAGTACTTTTTTTATTAGCGCCATATTTTATCCTCAATTATGTTTAAGATATTTATGGAATGATTTTTACTTTAGATGCTTTGTCAAGAATCTTTCATTAAAGTATTTTCTATTTTTGCATCTTTGAAATATACAGGTCTTCCCTAATTTGGGTTGCAGGTAAAAAATGTTCCTTGACAATACGGTTGTTGACAATTATAATAGATAAATCAGGAGACAAGGGAATTACTTAAATGGACAAAAGAGAAGATATAATTTTAATCGCTAAAAAATATTTGAAACTGGTGAAAGAGAGCAGCTTCCCAATGCAAATAGATAAGGCCTATCTTTTCGGTTCATATGCAAAAGGGTGCCCAAAAAAAGACAGAGATATTGATATTGCGCTCGTTGTGAATAAATGGGTTGGCGATTATGAAGAAGCGGTTGTGCCGATTTGGCGGCTGCGGAAAAATATAGACTTCAGGATTGAGCCGCATATCATAGTTCCCGATGGAGATTATGCGGATTTTCTTCCTGAAATTCAAAGAACAGGAATTGAAATATAAAAAATATTACGCATTTGACTGAGGATAATATGATTGAAACAATTTCATTAGATTCTAAAACATTGATACTAAAATCAGATAATGAGACAGACATTCCCGATATAATAAATCTTATCGTGAAGAGGGATAAAAATAAAAAAGTAGCTTCTTTTTTAAAATTTGCTTCTCAAAACAGAGTTGTAGATAAAAATTTTAAATTCAATAGAGAAAAATGCTATGACAGACAGGATATTTATTGATAGCAATATATGGTGCTATTTATTTATCCAAGATGAAAATGATAAATACGAAATTTCAGAAAAAT
>WRGT01000046.1 GCA_009787025.1 Spirochaetota bacterium | reverse complement strand
GTCTTATTATTTTTTATTTTAATCGTAGTTACGCTGGATTCTTTTGTAAAAAACTTAGCATATTTATCAGGAGCAGAATTAATCATATCATCCCAAGACTTATTCCTGTACTCAGCCAACAAATCCGGATAGAACTCTGCAGGAACATTATCAGTCTCCTCTAAAATGACTTTAAAGCCGTCCTCACCGGGAATCTCTTTGGATTTTTTACATTCAGTTCCTGCAATGGCAATAGACAAAATCAACGAGCATATTAAAATATTATTTTTCTTAATTTTAATCATAGCAAGTTCTCCCGTGTGTAGTTATATATAGAAACGGAATCAACTAACTCACATTTTTTATTATCATTACTATAGCTGTTATTATAGCAGTTATGTTGTTGAAAAAATAACTACTTTTTCAAATTCTTCGTAGGGCGCTGCCATACGCTATTAATAATCAGGCTTTCAGCCTGACTAATATGATATGTACAATGTGTTACTTATCAGACAGCTCCTTAAATAAATGTGGATATTCTAAAAAAAATTTATGACATAATTCGCTGTTTCCGAAAAAATATAACTTGAAAAGGAAGCGCAATCCTGCATTTATGTGATAAAATTAAGCGGAGAAAAAAATGATAGATAGACCAAGACGTCTTAGATCAAATGAAATTATTAGAAATCTTGCTGCCGAAACAAAACCTGACAGAAGTAAACTGATTATGCCCTATTTTGTCACAGAAGGGACCGGTGTGAGAGAGGGTTTTGATTCAATGCCGGGTATAGACAGGGTAAGTATTGACAACCTGATTGAGGATTTAAAAGCAGATATAAATTCCGGCATAGAGGCTATACTTTTATTCGGCATTCCCAATACTAAAGACGATGTCGGCTCCGGAGCATATTCTGACAACGGAATTATTCAAAAGGCAGTGCGAAAGATAAGGAAAGAATTTAAAGATACTATACTTATAATTACAGATTTATGCTTGTGTGAATATACGGATCATGGTCATTGCGGCATAATTGAACGCGGACAAATAGTGAATGACCCTACAGTAGAATTGCTTGCACGCACTGCGCTGAGTCATGCAGAGGCTGGGGCAGATATTGTAGCGCCGTCGGATATGATGGATGGCCGCGTGTCTGCAATAAGGTCTGTTTTAGAAGATAAGGGGTTTCATAATACTGCAATAATGGCATACTCGGCAAAATTCTGCTCCTCATTTTACGGTCCTTTCCGCGCAGTAGCAGGGAGTGCGCCGAGTTTTGGAGATAGAAAGAGTTATCAAATGGATTTTAGAAACGGGAGAGAGGCAGAAAGGGAGATAATATCAGACATAAACGAGGGCGCTGATATTATAATGATAAAACCGGGTTTATCTTACGGCGATATAATTTATAGAGCGAAAGAAATCTCGCCTGTCCCAATATGTGTTTACAATGTCAGCGGAGAATATTCCATGGTTAAAACAGTTTCTGCTAAGGGTTTTATTGATGAAAAAAGAATAGTCACGGAGATTATGACATCATTTTTCAGAGCAGGTTCTGATATGATAATATCTTATCATACAAGAGATATTTTTAAAGAGAGATGGTTTTAAATTTGAAGATATTGCTTTAGTATATGAATAAGAATTAAACCAATTAAAAAATTGTTTAGAGAGAGTTATACTTTTTAATAAAATATAAAGAGATGTTTATGTACGATATTAACAGCGAGAAATTAGTAAAGACTTTTGTAGAACTTGCAGAGATCTCTTCACCATCATGGCATGAAAAACAGGTTATGGATTATTTGATCAAACGTTTCAAAAAAATGGGCGCTCGTTGTACTCAATATAAATGCGGTGAATCATATAACCTCTTAATAAAAATATCAGGGGATAAAAATAGAACTCCCATACTTTTTTCAGCGCATATGGATACTGTAGGACCATGTGAAAATGTAAAAGTAATAGTAACCGATACCAAAATATCATCTGACGGAACTACAGTGCTTGGAGGCGATGATAAAGCGGCAATAGCAGCTTTTATTGAAGCATTTGAATATATTGAAGAAAAAAAAATACCCCATGGAAATATCGAGATATTACTCTCCTGCGCCGAAGAAGTGGGACTTAAAGGAATAAAGGGATTTGATCTATCTTTACTAAAATCAAAGTTTGCCTTTGTTTTTGACAGCAGCGGTGATATCGGCAGAATAATAGTAAAAGCTCCATACCACTCTAATATGAAGATAGAGATAAAGGGCAGAGCTTCACACGCCGGAATGGCTCCCGAAAAAGGGATTAATGCAATTCGTGTTCTTTCCGAAATAATAGCAACACTTCCAAATGGAAGAATTGATGATGAAACTACAATCAATATTGGTATTATGTCTGGGGGACGCGCAACAAATATTGTTCCCGAGACTGCCGTATGCGACCTTGAGGTTAGGTCAATACAAAAGAGTAAGATGCTCGATGTTGAGAAAGAGGTGAGGAGAACCGTAAAAAAGGTATGCTCCGAGTATAAGGCAAAGTCTTCTATAGAAAGGAATCTTGAATATGAAGGTTTTATTGTAAAAATAGACGATCCCATCTCTGTTATGGTCTCAAAGGCTATGAAGAAAATCGGATTAAAGCCTGTCTTTGTTTCAATGGGCGGAGGGAGTGATACGAATATAATAAACGGATCAAAAATTAAAGCTATAAATCTTTCATGCGGAATGCAGAAGATTCACAGCACTGAGGAATTTATAATGATTAAAGATCTTATTACAGGGACAAAGCTTGTACTATCGCTCTTAGAGACTGTAAGATGATTACTTAACACATACAATTGCGAACAGTCAACGGAGCAAGACCGTTCTTCTTGTCATTGCCGTATAGCCGCATCATAACCTGCATCATCAAAAAGTTTTAGCAAGTCGGATTCGGATAGTTCAGATTCAAGTGTAACCATTTTTTTATCAAGGTCAACTTTAATCTCTTTCACTTTTCCCGATTCATTCATTGTTTTTTCTATTCTCATTTTACAATGATTACATGACATATCAGGGACATTAAATGCGTACTCCATGTTATTCTCCTAACTTAATATTTTTTATGCAGATTGAATTTTAAATAACATTATAAGTATATTATTTTTTTGTCTATCCCGAATTGCAAATAATTTTTTGGTCTGATCTTATTCTACTGATTACATTCACAATGGCGATTTTACCTGCAACTGTAAAAACCGTTTTTTCACTATAACCTGTAAGCATAGTTTGAAATACAATAATTGTAACTTTATATAGGCTAAATATTTCAAATAAAAATATATGTTAATTTATTACTTGTCAGGTAATACAATACGTATCATCTAAACGGCAATATAACGCAATTTATCAGTTGAAAAATGTATTTGACAAATCAGCATACCCAAAAATAGTAATAGACTGATTTTTAATATGCATAAATTTTTTTACACTATAATATTATTGAACAGGTAAATTGAGTGATAGAGATTAAGCAGAGTATAACGGCTAATAAGGCAATACTCCTTTTACATGGTATGACAGGCGAACCTGCCGAGTTATATTATCTGGGCAAATATTTGCATAGACTCGGATTTGATGTATATATTCCCGAATTACCCGGTCATTGCCAAGGCACTGAGGCTCTCAAACGTACAACATGGCAGGATTGGTTAAATTTTTCTTTTGAAGAATATGACAGATTAAAAAAAGAGTATGATGTAGTTTATATATCAGGAATTTGCCTTGGCGCTGTACTTGCTCTGTGCGTTGCTATGGAAAGGGATGATCTTGAAAAAATAGCCTGCTTATCTACTACACTCTTCCTTGATGGATGGAGTATCCCTAAAATTATTTTTCTTTTACCTGTTGTCCTTTATACGGTAATTAAATTTTTTTATGCGTGGCCTGAGAGCAGTTCGCTTGGAGTAAAAAATGAAAAGGTTAGAGGAAAAGTTCAAGAGGCTTTGGAAAAGGACGATGCAAAAATTCTTGATTGTTTTCCCGCTATTTCTATACTACAGATACTCAGGTTGTCGCGTTATACTATAAAGAGATTAAGTAAAGTAAAATCTGAAGTTTTAATAATACATTCCGAAAGAGATGACATTGCCAGCACAAAAAGCGGAGACATAGTGTATAAAAATATTGGTTCTAAGATAAAGGAATATATAAAGCTGAAGGATAGCTATCACTTAATAGTGCTTGATGACGAAAAGGATTTTGTCTTTAAAAAGACTGGCGATTTTTTCATGGGGTTATAGTATGGTTAGATTTTTTAATAACTATAAAATTGTTGGTATAATTTCAAATTCATTCTTTTTTATTTTTGTCTTATATGCAGGATTGATATATAATAAAAAATTTCATGCCAAAAAAAATCATTATTTAGCTGTCTTTATGACAATAAATATGGTTATATACTACCTGTTTATGATAATATGCGCATTTTCGTTTTTCCTTGACGGGGAATATTTTAATTCTTTTTTATCTCTCTTTTTTGTCATTAGTCCTTACTTAATTGGAATTTATGGTAATGACTATGATAAAGCCAAATTGTATTTTGGTCTTCAACTGTTTTTAATTTTGGTGAGTCTTGTTTTTGTAATCGTAGAGTTGTGATTATAGTAATCTATCGAGGCAAATGCGCTCGTTTACAGATAGGACGGTTTTTCAATATCCTGATTATGGCGGTATTTCGTCTTGCAGCTAAAAAAAGTTGAAAGAAATTTGTATTTTTGCGAAAAAGTTTTAGATGAAAACAACACATAAAATAATCAACGGAGACAGCCGTCAAATGAGCGAACTAAAAGACCGTTCCGTTCATTTGATTATCACTTCTCCGCCATATTGGCAACTCAAAGATTACGGAACTGAAAGTCAAATTGGGTTCAATGACAGTTACGAAAGTTATATCAATAACCTGAATTTGGTTTGGGCGGAATGTTTTCGCGTGTTGCACGATGGTTGCCGGTTATGTATCAATATAGGCGACCAGTTTGCGCGTTCAGTCTATTATGGCAGATATAAAGTAATACCCATTCATTCCGAGATTATAAAATTCTGTGAGACAATCGGTTTTGATTTTATGGGGAAAATTATATGGCAAAAGGCAACTACCATGAATACTACCGGAGGAGGATCAGTAATGGGCAGTTTTCCTTACCCGCGAAACGGCATTGTGAAATTGGATTTTGAATATATTTTATTGTTTAAAAAACATGGAAATGCTCCAAAACCCACGCAGGAACAAAAAGATAATTCCGTGATGACCAATGAAGAATGGAATACCTACTTTAACGGACATTGGTATTTTAGCGGCGCAAAGCAGGACAAACATTTGGCGATGTTTCCCGAAGAATTACCCCACCGTTTAATTAAAATGTTTTCGTTTCCGAACGAAACCGTTTTAGACCCATTTCTTGGAAGCGGAACAACCTCTTTGGCTGCAAAAAATCTGAATAGAAATTCCATAGGCTACGAAATAAACCCCGAATATATTCCAATTATAGAGAAAAAAATCGGCGGGAACGATGCCTTTATGCAGGCTGAAACTGAGATAATCAAACAGCCGGAAACCACGCTTGTTTTTGAAGAAAAGATAAAAGAATTACCTTACCGGTTTATAGATACACACAAATTAAATAAAAAAATTGACGTCAAAAAACTGCAATACGGCTCAAAAATAGATACCGAAAGCAGCGGACAACGCGAAGAATTTTTTACCGTTAAAGAAATTATCAGCCCCGAACTTATCAAATTAAATAATGATTTAGTGGTACGGCTCATAGGTATAAAACAAAATCCTGTAATCAATGGAGAAGCTACTGAATTTCTGCGTAAAAAACTGAAAGGGAAACGCGTCTTCCTGCGCCATGACGAAATAAAATATGACAGCGAAAATCGCTTGATGGCTTATTTGTATCTTGAGAATAAAACGTTTATTAATGCACGTTTATTGAAAGCAGGGTTGGCACTGGTGGATAAAAGTGTGGAATTTAGATATAAACAAAAATTTTTAGAAATAATATAATTATGGCAAAAGAGTGGATTTTAAATAGTGCGATGAATCGCTTCCAACTCAACTTTAAAAGAACAGAACATTTGATGGCTATATGACCGAAATACAAACCATTTATGGACAGTTACAAAATATTTTGAGTGTAAAAATTGAATCAGCGCCAGACGAATGGGATAGGCTGTTCAACGTAGATTTCTTCATAAAAATAGGTGAAAAATATATCGGATTACAAATAAAACCCGTCAATTCTGGAATACAATTACCTGAAATTCATAAGGAATACACATTACAAGCCGAAACGCATAAAAAATTCACAGAGGTTTTCGGCGGGAAAGTATTTTATTTGTTTTCGACTAAAGTTGGAGATAAGAAAGAAATAGCAAATAAGGAAGTTATTAAAGAAATTCAAAAAGAAATAGAGAGACTACATTGATGCCCAGCGTGTAATTGGCGGTCTGCCACAATAGCGACAGTAACCCCGCGAGCAGCGCAGCGGACAATGAAACAAAAACAAAAAAAATGACAATAAAATTTCAGAAATAAATTCACAATGAAAAAAACAGTAATCATTTTATTTCCCGTTTTATTCGGCGCAATGCAGGCAAATCCCCCTACTCCTCTTTCCTCCCTTCACTTATCCCAAGTATAATAACCCCTACTGAGATGAAAATTGTCGCTATGATAAGCGATAGTTTAATCTGTTCGCCGAGTATAAAAAACGAACTTGACAATACTGTAATATGAAGTATAGACGTTATTGCAAGGGCAATTGAAAGCCGCATGAATTTTAATATCTGCATCCAGACTGTAAATGCCCCCAGATAAAGGCTCAGCCCCAGGGCAACTCTAATCTGAATCGGATTATCAAATGATATTTTTTCAGCGCCGGTCTTTATCAGAAGCTGCGCGCTTGTATCAATTGTAAGTAAAATAATCCACAATATTAATAGTTTGATTTTTTCCGACATATATAATTTTTCTGACTCCATCAGACATCACTAACTCGCTTATTTTTGATTTTGACGGTTCAAACAATTCCAATACTCAAGTTGAAAGAGTTGACCTCATGTCATTTGATAAAATTATTTTTTTAGTTTCTCCATTACATCCTTATCCGATTCAAAGAGAAATTTCATTTTTTTAAATATAAAACGGATAATTGGATTTGATATGTAGATTGCGTGAAACGTAAATGTAAACTCGGACCCAAGGAAAGATTTTATCTCAGGGTCGGTCCAGCCGGCAATATATACTTTTATATTATTTTTTATACAATAATCAAGATGGTCAAACCAAGTTACATAGTAGAGATTAAAATTGCGCGAGTCGGGATATACTAAACCTATATATTTATAATTAAAATAATCTCCTACCCTGAAACAGATAGTGTAACCTATAATTTTATCTTCATGTTTATAGACAAAAACAATTCCGCCGGATAGGGAAGATTGCAGGACAGATCTAAAAAAGTTTAAAGTCAGCTTGTCAAAATGTATGGAACTGCCGTTATAAACATTTAAATAAAGATTATAAAAGTATTGAACGTTCTCTTCGTTAAAAAATTCATCGCCGGTATGGATTTGGTCAATAGTTAAATTCGATCTGGAACGAAGTTTGCGTTTAAAAGTCTTTTTTCGCGACTTGGAAAACCGGTTTATAAATTCATCAGTGGATTTGAAATTTATACTAATATAGGCAAGAGCCTCCCCATATATTATCTCAAATCCTTTCTCTTTAAGAGAGTCTATTAACTCATTGTTGAACCTGTTATCCTCTTGGACAAGTATGGGCGATTCCTTTGCAATATCCTTTACTATAAGACCAAAACTTTTTCTTTCGGAAAATTTTTTTAAAATACCCTCGCATACCTTATCAACCCCTCTCTCTTTTGGGAAGACGGAATATTCGGTCACTGTTGTCCCGATAAACAGCAGCTTAGGCTTTGGTATAAGAAATTCAATATACTTCAATATATTTTTTGCCCTTTTACTTACAGTTGTAAGAATTTTAAATTTCATCGAGAAGGCATGAAGCTCATTGCCGTCAATATCTATTTTTATTGACGTGAAATCCTCAGGCGGATTTTCATGAAATGACTCTATGAGTTCTGTGGGTTCAAGTTGACTGATAAATTTCATTATTAAAAGAGTTCCTTATTACCGAGCATTAAAGGCTAACCGTATAGTATGATTATGAGCAGACCAATGGAGATAGAGGCTATACCTATCCACTCCTGAATATTTATATGTTCTTTCAGAAAATATGCCGAGGCAAATATTACAAATATTTCGTTCATTCCGGTGAGCGGAAAAGCGACAGAGAGCGGTAGATACGCTAATACTAAAACCCACAAAATTATCTCAAAGACATTTATTGCAAAAGCTAAAAGCACAAATTTATCTTTAAGAAGCAGAAGATAAAAACGTATTCCTGTAACTTCCGAGTGCCGGTTAGACCCTTTTTTAAGAAAGATGTGACCCGTACCTTCAAAAACAGCTTTAAGTACAAAGAACGGCAACCATAATACTAAATCCATTAAATCTATTCCATAAGCTATAATATCAAAAGACTAAACTAATTTTAAACAGGTATATACTTGTGTCAAATTTATTATTTAGAATATTACTTTCTTTTGAAACCATTAAATATTTATATTGATATATCGCAGCATATTATTGATTGTTGACTTAGTGCAAATCACCTGTTGTATAAATAATATTTATTCACAATAAAACATTAAACAACAAAATTTTATCATTGGATATTTGGATTAAATCGGTATTTTATATTTAATTATCAAGAAATGGGATATAATGATAAGGCTTAAAATAATTATAGCTGTTACGCTTATATGTGTAAAAATTTCTGCTACTGCAGATGCGTCTGACGAACAGACCATTAATGAAAAAACTATTAATGGAGAAACAATTAGAATAATCCCTTTCCCGATTTGCGCATATTCTCCCGATACAAGATTTATGGCCGGCTTAGGGGCAATAATCACTTTAGCAGCCCAAGAACAAAGTGTCAGCGCGCAGGAAGATCATATAAAGATCATGACTTTTTATACTCAAAACAAGCAGTACGGTGTCAATGTGGAGAGCGATTTTTATTTCCTGAATGATTTTTTGCAAGTCAGATGCGATACTGACATAGAAAGATTTCCCAGCGAATATTATGGCATAGGACCTGATATGCCAAGTTCTATGAAAGAGAATTATACATATAAAAGTGTCAGGTTTTTTTTTGCTCCGCTTTTCAAAGTATTTAATGCGCTATATATCGGACCCGGCTTTGATTTTATGAGATACTCTGTTGAAAAGTATGAGACAGGCGGAGAGGTCGATAGAATGAGCAGCGGTTCAAGATCAACAAAAATCTTTGGGTCAGGCGGGATTATTTCCTACGACACACGAAAAGATGATTTTTATACATATAGAGGCGAACTTATAGAGATAAGTCTTATTAAGTATAATGAAAAGACTGGAAGCGATTATAATTACAATAAATTTTCAATTGATATAAGGAAGTATTATAAATTATATTCATCCGTAATCTGCGGTCAAATATATAGCGAAATACTCGGCGGCGATATTCCATTCTATTCATATCCTTCCATCGGCGGAGACGATGTGACTAATCTAAGAGGTTATCTTGACGGAAGATATGTAGATAAGTTTTTGACCAATATACAAATTGAATATAGATTTCCCGTAATATGGCGGTTTGGCATGGTTATCTTTGCAGGTATAGGCGAGGTAGGGCATAAAATTTCAAGCTTTACAAATCATCCCCATGCAGCAGCCGGAACCGGTATAAGATTTATGGTAGATAAGGAATCTAAAATTAACCTTCGCCTTGATTTTGCATATAACGGCAACGATATATTAACTTATTTTAACATACTGGAGGCTTTCTAAAAGCATCAGTCTAAATTTCCCATTTCTCAATTATAAAGTCTGCAATCTGGGTGAGATCTTTAAATTCAAAAAAAAGTTTTCCCTCTGTAGTTAAGTTTTTTGCAAGAGCGCCTTTAGCGAAAATAAAATCTGAGTGTTTAGCAGCGCACAGATCGCTCAGCCCGTCCCCTATATATATGGATTTTTTATTAGCCGCTGTTAGAGTATCCATTGAAAGACATTTGCAATGAGCCGAACCTACCGGGCAATTGGTATTATTATATGGACAGATAAGTTTTAGATATGGCTCATTATGTTCGATTGTATTTGAACGTATTGTAATACCGTGGATATTGTTATTCTTCAATATCTGATTTATAAAGAGATCAACTCCATCGCTGACAATAGTGATAGGTATTGAATAGGTTTTAATTATTTTTAATAGATTAAATATACCGTCATCAACTTCAATATTTTCAATAGATTTATGCAACTCTGCTTTGGGAATCCTTAGCAGGGCAAACTCCTCTTCAAGGCATTGACGCGATCCTATAAGACCTGCCTGCCATCTTTTTTCAATTAACTTCCACGAGTCATCTATTGAATATTTAAAAATTAATTCATCAAGAGTATCTTTCTTTGTAATTGTTCCGTCAAAATCTATCCATATTTGACATTGCCCTGCTTCAGGGAATGTTTCAAAATATTCTCTCTGCTTTTCTGCTGACGTATTATTCATATAACTACCTTATGATTATCACTATTTATGTTATTCATTTCTTAATTTTTTTCATCCCTTCACGTATTGCCTTTTTAGCAATATTCACATCGTCCGGCGTATGAACTGTTGAAACAAACCAGCATGCCGAGTATGAGCTGTTAATATGTATGCCGTTTTCAAGCAGTGTATCTCTGAATATCCCAAACTTAAGCGAATCAACATCAAAGAGATGACGATAGTTTGTTACCTCTTCTCTATCCGTAAAAAGAATCTGAAACATAGGTCCCAAACCCTGTATAATACAATTTATATTATTTTGTTTTGCCTCAAACCTTAATATTTCCATTATCTCATTACTTACGTTATAGGCTTGAGCTAACGCATCTTTTTCATTTACAACCTTAATAGTTTCAAGAGCTACAATAGCGCTGATTGGATTGCCATTATAGGTTCCGCCATGTTTAACCGTATTTTTAGATATAGGTTCCATAATCTCACTTTTACCTGCAAAAGCGCTAATAGGCATACCCCCGCCTATAGCTTTACTATAAACTGCAAGGTCAGGTATTATTCCATATACTTCCTGTACTCCTCCCGGGGCTATACGAAAGCCTGTAACAATCTCATCAAATATCAGTATAATGTCCCTTTTATTAGACTCTGTTCTTAACAGCTCCAAATAACCGGATTTGGGCATTATACAAGCGTTATTTGCAACAAGAGGTTCTGCGATTATAGCTGCAATTTGTCTGTTATATTTTTTTAGAGTATTCTTTAAAATTTCAGGTTCATTCCATGGGCAGATTATTATGTCGTCAACAACACCGCTGGGGATTCCTTTTGAATGCGGTCTGCTTGCCGGGGTTTCAAAATTACCGGCTTCTTCTGCCGACGGTCTGTTGCTTACTGCAAGCTGGTCGGTCCATCCGTGGTAATGACCTTCAAATTTTAAAATTTTACTTTTGCCGGTATATCCACGGGCTGCGCGGATTGCTCCTGCAATTGCTTCGGAGCCTGAATTTGCATATCTGACCTGATCGGCGCATGGGACCATTTTACATATCTGTTCGGCTAATTCGACTTCAGCGGTATTGCATGTTCCGAACATTGTTCCAAGTTTAATCTGCTTTTCCATGGCGTTTAAAATTTTAGGATGACTATGACCTATAATAAGACTTCCATAACTTAATAGAAAATCAACAAATTGATTTCCGTCAACATCCCATACTCGGCTTCCGGCTCCTCTATTAATGTATAATGGAGTTTGTATTGTTCCGGCTGCAGGCATTCTTGCAGAGCTGCTAACGCCGCCTGATAGTACTTTTTTTGCACGTTCAAACCATTTTTTTGATTCTTCAATTGAAGTCTTTAAATTAACTCTAAGATTTTCTTCCATATTTAAACCATCCATTTAATTTAAACCATTCATTTAATCAACTAAGGTTTTTGTATCCATTTAAGGGCTGTTTCAATAAAAAGTTTAGCGCATAATTGTACGTCTTTAAAGGCTATCTGTTCGTTTGCCGAATGTGCGTGCCGTACACTGCCGGGTCCCCATACAAGCGTAGGGGTCTTTTGAAGCGAGGCTCGTACTCCAGATTCACAGCCCGAATTAAATCCCGACCATTTTACTAATTGCAGCATTTCATTTGAATTATTTAAAACAGATTCAACACATCTGCACAGTTCACTATCAGGCGATGTTCTATGACCAAAATATGTTTCGCTGAAAACAATATCCAAATCTTCATCCGGCAGCATTGTCAACAGCGCAGAGGCAAATTTTTTTGACCACATATTTATATCATCTTCCGGAAGGAGTTCAAAGTATCCTTCACATTTACATATATCGCATATCATTCCCTGCCATTCTCCGCCATAGACTTTATCAACTGTAATCGGGCGCGCAATCGGATATGGTTCAAAGAGATCATCGCTATTTCTATCATTCCATTCTTTTTCAAGCTTATCAAGCGAGTCAAGAACTTTTCGTATAGATCCGATTGCATCTTTGCCGTTCCATTTTACTGTTCCGTGGATGGCTTTACCTGTAGCTGTAATAGAAAATCTTAGTCCGCCTCTTGAAGCGCATCTTGGAATGTTTTCTGTCGGTTCAAGTATAATAGCAGCGTCTGCTTTATATCCGCGCTTTATACTGCCCAAAGTCCCAAGCCCTACGCTGTCCTCTTCGCCGGGTATAAGTTCAAGCATAATATCTCCACAGTCAATGGTTGGGACTATTTTATTTAAAACAGACATTGCCCATAAGGCGGCAATGAGCGGACCCTTAGTATCACAGGCTCCAAGCCCAAATATAATTCCATTGACATAATCTCCCGAAAAAGGACCGGAATTCCAGTTTTCAATAATACCTTCCGAAACCGTGTCGGAATGTGCGTTGAATATGATGCTTTTACCTTTACCGTTTCCCTGAATAGTTAAGACTAAAGCAGGTCTTCCCTTAAGCAGCAAGTGTTTGGGAACTGCCGGGTAAAAATTATACATATCTGCAACTTCAACTTCAAAAAGATCGCTCTTGATTTTTTGTTCGGAAGCCCACGATTCAATAAATTTTACAAAATTTCCTTCGTTACCGCTTTTACTCTCAATCTGTATTGATTTCCGTAAAAGATTTAGCATCGTATTACTATAGTTAATGATTATATTATCTAACTCGGTTGACATCATTTTCAATATTTATATATTTATTAAGAATTATTCCTTTTTTATATTCGGCATATAAAAATAAAAGAACTAATTACTAAATATTACAAAAAAATCTATTCATTAACTCTTTTAGTTGCTCTTTTTCTATCTATCTCTTTAAGTAATTTTTTCCTCATCCTTATTGATGTTGGAGTAACTTCAAGAAGCTCATCATCTGCTATATATTCAATTGCCTGTTCAAGACTAAACTCTCTATGCGGAGTAAGACGTATCGCTTCATCAGAACCTGCAGCGCGCATATTTGTTAGAGCTTTCTTTTTGCAAACATTGACTACCATATCACCTTCTCTGCTGTTCTCTCCGACAATCATTCCCTCATATACATTAACCCCCGGCGGAATAAACAGTTCACCTCTCTCTTGAAGGTTATCTAAAGCAAAAGCTACGGAAACTCCTCCCTCCATAGCCAAAAGTACGCCTCTTCCTCTGCCCGGTATAGGTCCCTTATAATAGTCATATTCGTAAAAGGTTTGATTTAATATACCGGTACCCTTAGTTTCGGTGAGAAATTCACCCCTAAATCCAATTAATCCTCTTGAGGGAACTTTAAATTCAATCCGCGTATATCCGTCATCCCCCTGCTTCATGCTTATCATCTCTCCCTTTCTAACACCCATCTTTTCAATAACTATACCTGTAAATTCATCTGCCACGTCTATTATTGCAAGTTCAATCGGTTCGCACTTTCTGCCGTTTAGTTCTTTATATATTACCTCAGGTTTAGAGACCTGAAACTCATAACCTTCTCTGCGCATATTCTCAATAAGTATTGACATCTGCAGCTCGCCTCTGCCTTTAACAATAAATTCATCGCCGGATACAGCCCTCTCTACAGATATGCTCACATTAGACTGCGCCTCCCTCTGCAATCTTTCCCATAGATGCCGCGAGGTTACATACTTTCCGTCCTGTCCCATAAACGGAGAATCATTCTGCATAAATGTCATAGCAAGCGTCGGTTCGTCGATTTCAACGCTGTTTAGCGCAGCAGGGAAATCCTTATCGGTAATGGTTACGCCGACATCAATACCTTCTATGCCTGATATTGATACTATATCGCCTGCATACGCTTTTTTTATCTCAATGCGTTTTAATCCTTCATAAGAAAAAATCTTAGCAACTTTTGATACAACATTTTCTCCGTTTCTTTTAACGAGCATAACAGTATCGCCTGCCGCTATCTGTCCATTATGAATTTTTCCCGTACCTATTCGTCCAAGATAATTATCATAATCAATTGCCGATACGAGTAATTGAAGAGGCAGATCTATTTCACCATCAGGCTCTTTGATTTTTTTTATAATAGTTTCAAACAGCGGTTTTAAATCTTCATTACTATCTTCGATTTCATATTTTGCAATCCCCTGTTTTGCCGAGGTGTAAACTACAGGAAAATCGAGCTGTTCGTTATCGGCATTGAGTTCCACAAAAAGATCAAATATCAAGCTGAGCACTTCATGAGGTCTGCTGTTTGGTCTGTCTATTTTGTTAATTACTACAATCGGATGATGACCAAGCTCAAGGGATTTTTTTAAAACATATTTTGTCTGCGGCATGGGACCTTCAAAAGAATCAACTATTAGAAGAACGGAATCTACCATTTTCAAGATTCTCTGAACCTCTCCTCCAAAATCGGCATGACCGGGCGTATCAACAATATTTATTTTATATTCTTTATACTGGATAGAAGCATTCTTGGAGAATATTGTAATCCCCCTTTCCTTTTCCAAATCGTTGGAATCCATTACACGATCTTCAATCTGTTGATTATTTCTGAATACTCCCGACTGTCTAAGCATTCCGTCAACAAGAGTGGTTTTCCCATGGTCAACATGGGCTATAATTGCAATATTTCTTTTTTTGTTCATTTATTAAATTTCCTGAAATTTTATAAATCATCAGTAATATACCAATGCAGTCCACCGATAGCAATCTTTTGAATCTCAGAGGTTTTCTAAGAGGTAATCAAGCTTTAACATAATTCTTACTGACTATATGACTAAACAATAAAACGCTTTAATATGTACAAGCATTTTTTATCGGAATGTTGATATGACTCAATCAAAATATTGTATAGCTTGTAATTTTATATAGTAAATTTAATATCAGGTGAAAATCTTGAAGAAAATTTATGATAAAAAAAGTTTCTGTTACAAAAGAGAAATCTAATACTAAAACAAATGGAGCTGTCTGATAAGTAGCACGCAGGCAATTGTATATGTTAAATAACATGTCGAGCTCATTGAAAGAGGACTGACTTTGGTGAAATGGTAAAATTACTTTCTGATGACATAAAGAAAAAGAACCAGTCTATTCCGTGGCGATCAATTTCCGGTCTGCGTGATGTTACTGCGCATGGTTATCAGACCTTGCAAATGGAGGATATATGGATGACGGCGACAGAAGACATTCCAAAACTCCCAAAACAGATTAATGAAATGCTAATTATTTAACTTTTACTGTTTCGTCTAAATATATTTTCTATCACGCCAAAATCATTTGAATTATATGCCACTGCATAATCTTTAAGTTTAAAATTGTTTTCAATGACAGATTTATAATCAATATCAGAGCCGTCTAAGTATTTCAGTTTCACCCCTGCTTTTTGCATAACAGGGATCGCGCCTGCCCAATCCCATAAATATGATTTACCGATGAATGCAAGGAGTCTGTTTCTTTTATTATCTGCCGTTAACGCTGCATGGAGAGCTGTTGAGCCGAGGTTTCGGATCTTTCCCGGAAAGTTAATTGTTAAATCTTTTATCTCTGATGAGTAGAATATATTGGTCTCATGGCCAATTTCAATTGATGGATCGGCAGTAAGTTTTTTGCCGTTCAGGTATGAACTGTGATCGTCATTATAGAACAACAGGTTTGATGCCGGAGAGAAGATGAATCCGTAGAGAGGCTTATATTCCTTAAAAATTCCTATTGATATACACCAGATTGGCAGGTACATGCTGAACATCGCTGTTCCGTCTATTGGGTCAATTATAACCGAGACAGTATCTTTTGAAAAATTTATTTTATCGTTTGTACTCTCTTCGCATATAAATTGATAATTATTAAACCTTGAAGATATTTTTTCTTTAAGAAAATTTTGAACCCAAAAATCCGCTTCTGTTACTAAGGAGTTATCTTTCTTTGTTTGAATATCAAGAATTTCTTTTTGCATTTGAAGAGCTTTGGAGCCTGCATCATTGATGAGATTTAAAAAGAATTCTATATCGCTTTGTGAAAGAATACTATTCATAATATATTCTTCCCTATGTTATTCTCCAAGATATGCCGCTTTTACTTTAGGATTCACAAGCAGATTTTTGCTTTTATCTTCAAGCACTATATTCCCTGTCTCCATAACATACCCTTTATCAGAGATCTCAAGAGCCATTCTTGCATTCTGTTCTACAAGGAATATGGATACTTTGTCTTCTTTATTTATTTTAGATATGGTGGCAAAAATATTCTGTATAATTATAGGAGCAAGCCCCAATGCCGGTTCGTCAAGGAGCAGGAGCGCAGGCGAACTCATAAGTGCCCGTGCTATTGTAAGCATCTGCTGTTCTCCGCCGGAAAGATAACCTGCGAGCTGTTTTCTCCTGTCGCGAAGAATGGGAAACATTTCAAATTTTTCTTCAATGCGCCGTTTTTTCTCCGAATTGTCTGTTAGAAGATATGCCCCTACTTCGAGATTTTCCAAGATTGTAAGTTCATGAAAAATTCCTCTTCCCTCAGGTACCATTGAAATACCTGCTGCGATGATTTTATCCGTATGTATATTCAGTTTGCGGTTTCTGCTTCCGTCTCTGATCGATTTTCCTCTATATTCTATGCTGCCGTGAGTAAGCGGTTCTAACCCGACAATTGCTTTAAGAAGGGTTGATTTCCCTGCTCCGTTTGCGCCTATGAGTGATACTATCTCTCCCTCGTTTATACTTAAATTTATCCCTTTTAATGCTTCAATATTACCATATCTTACATGGACATCTTTTAATCTTAATATTTCGTTAGTCATTTGTTTTTCCTAAATAAGCTTCAATAACGTCTTTATTATTTCTTACCTGCTCAGGCGTTCCCTCTGCAATTTTTTTCCCGTAGTTTAAGACTATTATCTTGTCGCTGATATTCATAACTAACTTCATGTCATGTTCAATAAGGACAACGGTTATTCCAAGGTCTCTTATTCTTTTTATCGTTTTCATTAATCTGTCGGTTTCACTGGCGTTCATTCCTGCAGCGGGTTCATCTAAAAAGAGTATATCCGGTTCTGTAGCGAGAGCTCTTGCTATTTCAAGTTCTCTCTGTTTTCCATAGGGAAGGTTTTTGGCGTATTCATCCCGGACGTTAAGGAGATCAAAAAAATCCAGCCATTTAATGGAATTATCATAGATATTCTTTTCATTTTTTTTTATATATACTTTCCCAATGACAAAATTAAGAAGATCATTTTTTACAATTTTAGGATGCGTATCTCTGAAATGTCTTCCAATCATGACATTTTCAAATACCGTCATTTCTTTAAAAAGGCGTATATTTTGAAATGTTCTGGCTATTCCTAGTCTGGTTATTTTGTAAGCGGGAAGTTCGGTTATATCCTCTCCTTTAAAGAAGACACGTCCGCTTGTGGAAAAATCAAGACCTGTGATTGTGTTAAATAATGTTGTCTTACCGGCTCCGTTTGGACCAATAAGGGCTGTTATAGAATTCTTGTATATCTCAATATCAACATCCGAAACTGCGATTACTCCTCCGAATTCTCTCCTTAGATCCTGTGTGTATAGTAGGGGCACCTTATTTCTCCGTATGTAAAATTTCTTCTTTTAAAATTTTTGCATAGTTAAGTTTTATTCTGCCGATTATTCCTTGCGGTCTATATATCATCATGAAAACAAGTATGCATCCAAAAAGCACCTGATTCAATTGAGGAGGAATTCTATGTGAAATTCCTATAAGTCTTGGGAGTTCCGATGCTATGGTGATGATTATAGCTCCTATTACTGTTGCAAAACTATTCCCCAGCCCTCCAAGAACTACCATGCAGAGTATCATTATTGACATCATAAAGTTAAAGGTAAGAGGAGCGATTGCCTGACTATATCCTGCGTAGAGACTGCCGGCAATTCCGCCAAGTGATGCGCCTGCAATAAAGACTCCAACCTTATATTTTGCAGTATTAATCCCCATTGATGAAGCTGCAATTTCATCTTCTCTTATAGCCTCTAAAGCTCTTCCGACGCGCGATCTTATCAATCTTCTAATCAGATAGTATGATAATGCCGCTATTATCCATATTGTTAATACCCAGAGAGGTTTAGCTTGATCTGAAGATGCCGATAGAGCCATTCCAAACAGTTTAGGTTCCGGTATGCTGTGGATACCCATAGGTCCGTTCGTTACGCTGTCCCAGTTCATTATTACATTTTGTACAATCTCGCCGAAACCCAGAGTCGCAATTGCAAGGTAATCTCCCCTTAACCTCAATGTGGGCATACCTATTATGAAACCGAACAGAGCGGCAACTAATCCGGAAAGAAGCATTGATTCCCAGAAACCTGTGTTAAATGCATTCATTATAATTGCAGTTGTATATGCGCCTATTGCAATAAATCCGGCTTGACACAGTGATAGAAGTCCCGTATATCCAACTACAAGATTAAGCCCAAGGGCTGCTATTGCATAAATTCCCGTATAAATTAAGATAACGAATATAAAGTTTTCCATCTCTATACCTTTTCCTTTATATTCTTAAGTAAAATTCCGCTTGGTCTAAACAGGAGGATCAAAATAAGCACAGTGAATGCTATTGTATCTTTTAAACCTTGCGGTATTCCTAATATTACAACTCCAAAAGTCTCAAGCAATCCTAAGATTATACCGCCGACCATTGCTCCGTTGATGTTGCCGATGCCGCCGACAACAGCGGCAATAAAGGCTTTAAGCCCGGCCATGGTTCCCATTGTGGGATAAACCTTAAATTCAAGCGCCATGAGAACTCCGGCAACGGCTGCAAGAGCAGAGCCTATGGCAAATGTTAATGATATTATACGATTTATATTAATTCCCATGAGCGACGCTACAGGTTGATTTTGGCTTGTCGCCCTCATTGCTTTTCCGAGTTTTGTTTTATCAATAAACAGTTTAAGTGAAACCATCATTACAAAACCTACTCCGAGTATCATGACCTGATTTGGCGTAATATTTAGGCTGCCGATCTGTATGATTGTATTGTCAAAGGGGTATTCAAATTTTCGTGATTTTGTTCCAAAGAAAAGTGCAGCTAAGTTTGCTAATATTATTGAAACGCCTATAGCGCTTAAGAGAGGGGCAAGTCTGGGCGCTTTTCTAAGTGGTTTATATGCAAATCTTTCAATCAATACTCCAAGCGCTGCACTGGCAAACATGGCAATTAAAAGAGCGGCGATAAATATTGCCATTATGAAGGATGAACCCTTTGCCGGGTCGTATAAAAAAGAATAAAAGTAGTATGCCGCATAAGCGCCAATCATGAGGATTTCACCGTGCGCAAAGTTTATAAATTTTAGTATGCCGTATACCATTGTGTAGCCAAGTGCAATAAGTGAATATATGGCTCCCAAGGTTAGTCCATTTATCAAATGTTGGAGTAATTCATTTGATGGGATGTTAAAAAAATTCATTAGATTTTTACCTTCTAATAGATGCTTAAGATCAGACTATATTCATACTAGTCTGATCTTAAGATATTTTCTATTTATTTTAGCTCAACCAGCTTTTGTCCTTCTAATTTGAACATTCTTATCTGTTTGAATTTTTGGTTTTCAACGGTGTATATGCCTATATTGGCTACAAGGTCGCCATTTTCGGTAAAAGTGATTTTACCGGATGCTCCGTCATAATTTTTTGTTTTAGCGACTTCGTCTCTTAGTTTATCTCTATCGATTTTTAGATTACCGTCTATTACTTCAGCAGTTGCCACAACCGAATTAAGGATGATATTAGTTCCGTCATAGGCGTTTAGGCTGAATGCATCGGGTTTTTCTCCCCATTTTTTTTCATACTTGGCTTCAAATGTTTTTCTAGCATTACTTGCCGGTTGTTCGGCTATTTGAGTATAGATTACGCCATTGGCAAGGCTGCCTGCCAGTTCAAGTATTTGCGGTTGGGAGAATCCGTCTGCGCTGTATATCTTTGCATTGATACCAAGCTGTTTAGCCTGCTCAAGAATTTGTGCTATCTCGGCAACATAGTTTGGGATGTAAAGAGCTTCGGGATTTTTACTTTTAATTTTTGTAAGCTGTGTTTTAAAGTCTTTGTCTCCTTGCAGACCTGTTTCGGAAGCAACAACTTTACCTCCCTCTTTTTCATACTGGTCTTGGACAGCCTTTGCAAGAGCTTGGCTGTAATCATTTTTAATATAAAGGATAGCTAAAGTCTTTACCTTCTCAACATTAGCAAGGTATTTTGCAAATACAACAGCTTGTAAATCATCATTTATAACATCTCTGAATATAAATTTCCCTTTATCAGGAAGGTCCTTGTGTGTAGATGATGGAGATATCATAACAATTTTTGCTGCCTCAGCTTTCGGAGCAACAGCAAGCGATACTGTGCTGAAAACATCGCCTATAATTCCTATTACCTTGTCAACGCCTGCAAGTTTTTCTATTGCAGGATTTCCTTTTTCAACCCGACCCTGTGTGTCTTCAACAATTAATTCAGCCCCAAAACCTCTAAATCCGCCCTTTTCATTGAATTCTTCAATGGCTATTTTGGAAGCCTGACTCATAAGTTTTCCATAATTTGCATCATCACCTGTTAGTGGTCCCATGAAACCTATTTTAAAACCCGGTTTTAGTGTATCAGAAGGTTTCCCACATGCAAAGAATGAAAGAAGCATGAGTGAAAAGATAACAACTAATAGTTTTTTCATAATAAAAGCTCCTTTTTTTGATAATTAGTTTTTTATATAATAGGCTTTAATGTCTGAAATATATGAAGATTAAAATTTATATATTTTTTAAAAAATAGAGATATTATTATACAAGCATAAATATCCCTATTCAAAACCTATATACCTTATTTTGGCTAATTATAGAATATGTCAATTATAAATTATTGTTAAAATGATATACTTTTTATATGATATATGATTTAATTTACCATAAAATAATGGGAGGCTGTCTAATAAGTAATATACAGGCAACATGTCAGGCTCAGCGTGATTAGTTACATATTATGTCATCGCGAAACCTGTTTTAAGTTCGTTAGTAAAACAGTGCAAACTTGCGCGTGGCGATCCAGAGGTATATAATCCAGTAGGAGAAATTATTCCTCTGGATTGCCACGCGCAAGTTACTTAATCTATACTCAAACGCGGTTGAAGCGCTCGCAATGACATAGAAAAAATGTAACTAATCACGCTGAGCCCGACATAGTCGCGCTAAGCCCGACATAGTCACGCTGAGCCTGATATGTTATTTAATACTTATTAGACCCCTGCTTAAATTAATATTAAACCAATAAACGAATAAAATTGTAATGATAAACAGCGAAAAGAAACTCTTCATGGCTCCAATGGCGGAGATAACAACATCTTCACTTAGAAGGTGTATAAGAAAATTCAACTCATGTACTATACTATATTCCGAGATGCTAAGCGCCGCTGCAATAGTACATGGGTCAGAGCAGAATAAATATCTGTTAAATATGAACAGGGACGACAATCCCTATGTTTTTCAGATTCTGGGCGGCGGCCCGGATTTAATGGCAGCGGCATGTGAGATATTAACGGAAAAGGGAGCAGAAGGTATTGATATAAATATGGGATGCTCCGCACCTGATATAATAAAGAAGCTTCAAGGTTCAAGATTACTATCAAATATGGTCCTTGCACGGGACATTGTAAAAAGATGCAGAAAAGTCTGTAAAGGCAGACTTTCCGTGAAGATGAGAAGCGGTTTTGAGTATAGTGATCGCAAATATCTTGTTGATTTTGCAAAGATGTTAGAAGGGGAAGGCGTTGACTATATTATACTTCATCCCAGAGACGGAAAACAATCCTTTAAAAGAACAGCAGACTGGAATCTTGTTAAACTGCTTAAAGAGAATTTAAATATTCCGGTCATAGGCAATGGAGATATTGCCTCGCCTGAAGATGCAGTCAGGCGTTTTAATGAAACCGGATGCAATGGGATTATGATTGGGAGAGAAGGGGTCAGAGCTCCATGGATTTTTGCCTTATCAGATGAACTTATTAGAACAGGGAGTTACAGATTAGAGGTTGATCTTGCCGCTGTTTTTAAAGAGGTTTTGCTTGGAATCAAAAATGATCTTCCGGAGTACCTGCATAAAAGCAGGGCTCATAGATTTGCATTCTATTTTTCAAAGAATTTTGTTTTTTCACATGAGATTTTCAGAAAAATCAGAAATCTTAATGAAATAGATTTAATGATTGAAATTATTGATGAGTATGTTTTAAGAAATCCAAATGAAAAAATAAAGATATTTACAGGGGGGTAAGAATAATGGAATATATGAGGATATGGAAAGAGATTGATATCGAAGATATACAAAATCATATAATAATGGTTGAAGATAAATATGGTCATTGTCCCGGGTGCAAGCAAATAGGGATTGAACTCAAGGATTTAAAAAAATGTCCCGGATGCGGCAGAGTCTTTAAATATGCCACTTCAAAGGATGCTAAAGGCGGGAAGGTGGATATAGTAGGGAGAACAAAAATAAAACTGCCTGATCTGGTATTTGTAGATTATGACGATTATGAAAGGATCACCGGTAAAAAGAAGGCGGAGAGTCTCTTTAATATTTAACAGATGTAATGCTTTATGTTAAATTTGGTTCATGATTAACAATAAATTATTTGTATGTATAAATTTGTAGAGACAAGGCATGTGAAGTGACCCCCAAAAGTTGGACATATTTTTTTTAAGCAACTAATTGAGACTGAATTCTGTATT